>NZ_LZMJ01000084.1:0-79325 GCF_001665495.1 Rhodococcus sp. 852002-51564_SCH6189132-a | reverse complement strand
TCGACGGGTGGGTGGGGGGTTGTGTGTGTTCTTTGGGGGGTGGGGGGGTGGTTTGCTCCGGTTTGTGTTTTTGCTGGCGGTTGTGGTTGTGGCGGGGGGCGGGGGGGGGTGGGGCGGGGCCGGCCCCGAGTGCGAGCGATCCGTCCTAGGCATGGACGCGATCTCGTGGGGTGTCGTCGGTTCCCGGAGTACGGCGGTCGTGCTCGGCCGCCTCCGACTGCTCGAGGGCGAGTTCGTCGGCGTCGGACTTCTCGGCGACCGAGGGTGCCTTCGGGTCGTATCCGGTGCGCTCGAGCAGTGCCAGGGTGCACACGAGGGAAACCGCTGCGTAGCAGGCCGCCGCGATGGCCACGCCGGTGACGTCACCGGACGAGTTGAGCAGGTACTGGGCGAGAACCGGGGTGCCACCACCGACGATCAGCGAGCACAGCTGGTAGGCGAGCGACAGGCCCGAGTACCGAATGTTTGCCGGGAAGGCGCGGGCCAGGATGCCGGCGATCGCGCCGTAGAACATCGAGTGCGGAATCGTCGCGAGGCACATACCGATCACGGCGACCGCGAAGGTCTCGGTGCGGATCGCGAAGAACATCGCCGGCATGAGGAACAGCTCCGGGACGATCATCAGGAGCATGGCCCTGCGCATGTCGATTTTCGACACCAGCACGGCACCGAACGGCTGCACGATGAACTGCACGACGAGGGCGATGGCGATGATCGCGAGGAAGGTGCCGCGCTCGTAACCGAGTTCGCTCGTCGCCCACGACAGCGCGAAGGTGTTCTTGAAATAGGTCACCTGGGCGAGGGGCAGTGCACCGGCGCCGAGCAGGACCAGGACCCAGTGCTTGCGCAGCACTTCCTTGATCGGGAGCTTGACGGTCTTCTTGCGTGCCAGAACGGCTTTCATCGCGTCCGATTCCTCGAGCTCGAGGCGGATCACCATGCCTATGACGACCAGCACGCCCGACAGCAGGAACGGGAGGCGCCAGCCCCACATCATGAACTGCGGGGTGGGCAGCGCTGCGAGGAAGAAGAAGACCATCGTCGACAGCAGGTTGCCGGCGGGCGAACCCTGCTGCGCGAACGCCGAATACAGGATTCCCTTGCCCTTCGGGGCGTTCTCGCTGGCGATGAGGACGGCGCCGCCCCATTCGCCGCCGACCGCGACGCCCTGCACGATGCGCAGGAAGACCAGCAGGACCGGCGCCCACATTCCGATCTGCGCGTAGGTGGGGAGCAAACCGATGCCCACCGTCGCGATGCCCATCATGACGAGCGTGATGACGAGGGTGTTCTTGCGTCCGAGGCGGTCTCCGAGATGGCCGAAGATGACGCCACCGAGTGGGCGGGCGAGGAAGCCGGCCCAGAGGGTGACGAACGCGAGGAGGGTCGCGACACCGCTCGAGAGTTCGTCCGAGAAGAAGACCTGGCCGAACACCAGCGCGGCGGCCGTGCCGTAGATGTAGAAGTCGTACCACTCGATGGTGGTGCCGATGAAGGAGGCGATACCGGCCTTGCGGGCCTTCCTCGCGATCTCCTGATCGGTGGGTGTGGACGAACTCATGCGCCCTCCGTCTGCTACGCCCCCGGACGAGGCGGGTGGAATGTGGTCTGCGTCTCAACAGAGAGTGGCAGGGCTCGGCTTTCCAGTCCAATACCCAATAGGACCCGAATCGATACCGCAGAGGTATTACTGGGGAGTCCGTGTTCGTCCTGGTAGACATGCAGCGACGCCGGATGGGGGAACCGCGAACGCGAAAGGACATCAGGTGACGAGCGACCGAACCGATCGGACCGAGGTGGAGGTTTCCGCCGGCCTGCCGCTGGAGGGCATCACTGTGGTGAGCCTCGAACAGGCGGTCGCCGCGCCCCTCGCGACGCGCCATCTCGCAGACCTCGGAGCCCGTGTCGTCAAGGTCGAACGCGTCGGCGACGGCGACTTCGCGCGCGCCTACGACGGTGCCGTGCACGGCCTGGCCGCACACTTCGTCTGGCTCAACCGCGGCAAGGAATCGTTCGCGGTGGATCTCAAGGCTCCCGAGGGCATCGATGCGGTGAAGGCGCTGATCCGCGGTGCGGACGTCTTCTTGCAGAATCTCGCTCCCGGCGCGGTGGAGCGTCTCGGACTCGGTGCCGACGACCTGCGTGCCGACCACCCGGAACTGGTGGTGGTCAACATGTCCGGTTACGGCACCGACGGACCGATGCGCGACCGCAAGGCCTACGACATGCTCGTGCAGTCCGAGACGGGCCTGTGCTCGATCACCGGCACGCCCGAGACTGCGGTGAAGACGGGCATCCCCACCTCGGACATCGCCGCGGGCATGTATGCGCTCACCTCCATCCAGGCGGCGCTGTTGCGCCGGCACCGCACGGGCGTCGGCGCGACGATCGACGTGTCGATGTTCGACGCGACCGCCGAATGGCTCGGTTATCCGATGTACCTGCAGATGTATCAGGGGCGGCAGGTGCCGCGGATGGGTTTGTCGCACACGTCGATCGCGCCGTACGACAAATACCCCACCTCGGACGGCGAGATCCTCATCGGCGTGCAGAACGATCGGGGCTGGCGCACGCTCACCGATGTGCTCGGCATGCCCGAACTGGGCGATGATCCGCGCTACGCCACCAATCTCGAGCGGGTGCGTCGCCGCGAGGACGTCGATGCGCTGGTCGGGCAGGCCACCAAGCAATTCACCAGTGCGGAGCTCGACGGCAAGCTCGCCGACGCCGGTGTGCCCGCCGCGCAGCTGCGGGATCTGCGCGGGCTCATCGAGCACCCCCAGCTCTCGACGCGCGATCGCTGGCGTGAGGTGCAGACCGAGGCGGGTCCGGTGCGCGGCATCCTGCCGCCGATGAACTTCCGCGACGTCGAACTGCCGATGGGTGCGGTTCCGGGTCTCGGTCAGCACACCGACACGGTGCTCGCCGATCTCGGGCTCACCGACGAGCAGATCGCGGGTCTGAAGAAGGCCGGCATCGTCGGCTGATCCGCCCTGTCTCGTCCGCTCATCAAATGTGCGGCCATAGCGTCCGGTGCTTATAGGTATCCGAAGCGACTGGCATCGTCGATTCTGATGGATTTGTCCTGCTCAGCGATTGACGATCCCCGCCGGGTACCGAAAAATCGCCGTACAAATACTCGTTCGACGAGTGCGGGTCCGTGATGGCCCGATGGGCAAGGAGGCGGCGATGTACGGATCCGGGGACCGTGACTGGGTGGTCGCGGCGCGGTGCCGCGGGGTGGACACGTCGATGTTCTTCCCTCAGCCCGAGGACGGCCGCGGTGCGGTGCTCCGGGCCGAGCGGCAGGCGAAGGAGGTCTGTCGCTCCTGTCCGGTGATCGACGCGTGCCGAGCGCACGCCGTGCGCACCGGAGAGACGCACGGCGTGTGGGGCGGCATGAACTACGCCGAACGGCGAGCGTTCGAACGCTCGATGAAACTCGGTCGCCTCCAGTCGGTCTGACGTTGTCAGCCGACGTTGGTGACGGGGATCAGACCACCGGTGACGGAGGCGCCCGCATCGGAGATCAGGAACTCGATGACCTTCGCGATGTCGGCCGGCTTCGACCAGCGGCTCGTGTCGGCGTCGGGCATCGCGGCGCGGTTGGCCGGGGTGTCGATGACGACGGGCAGCAGCGCGTTGACGCGGATGTGGTCGTCGCGGTACTCGAGCGCCATCGTCTCGACCAGCGCCGACACCGCAGCCTTGGAAGCGATGTAGGAGGCGCCGCCCGGGAAGGGATTGAGCGTCGCGGCGGTGGAGATGCAGACGATCGATCCACCGCCGCGGCGGATCAGGTGGGGCAGCGCCGCCTGGCTGACGGAATAGGCGGTGCGCAGGTTGAGATCGAGCTGGGAGTCGAGGACCTCGATCGGAGTCTCGTGCACCCGCGGTCCCGAGGCGAAGCCGCCGACAAGATTGACGACGCCGAAGAGGGGAGCGTCGGGATCGTCGCACGCCAGGTTCAGGGCGTCCTCGAGCTGCTGCTCGTCGGAGAGGTCGGCCTGGACCAGTTGCAGGTTCGGATGCGTGCCCACGCGCTCGAGCTCGTCACGGACCAGCCACGGCACCACGACCCGCCATCCGGTGTCGAGGAGATGTTTCGTCACGGCGCTGCCGAGGCCGCCGGTGCCACCACTGACCAATACGGTGCGAGCCATCTGCCTGTATCCCTTCCGAGCGAGCCGTCTGCCGTGCTCCAACCGTACGTCGGTGCGAGAGGAACGATACCGCAGATCGGAAATGATGTTCTTTTTTGGTGGGTGGGACGGACGGCCCCTGAGCTGCAGTGACGGGTGGATGTGCTGCCCGCTGAACGACTTCGTACGAAGATCATGACGAATCAACGACGCAAAGTGGAAGGACGGTCGATGACCGACATCGAGGCAGAATTCGTTCACATCGCAGGTCTGCGCGCCTATCTGGCCAGGCCGCTCGGCGGTGCCACCGGAGGAATGCTGCTGCTGCCCATGATCACCGGCATCGACGCCCCGGTCCGCGAGTACGCGCACGACATCGCCGGAACCGGTGTGACCGCGCTCGTCTGGGATCCCTGGCACGGACCGAGCGCCGACGACACCTCGCGCGAGGAACTCGTGGAGTTGATGCGGGGCCTCGACGACGAGAACTGCGTCGCGGAGATGGCGACCCTGCTCGACCATGCTTTCGGTGAACTGCGCCTG
This sequence comes from Rhodococcus sp. 852002-51564_SCH6189132-a, assembly GCF_001665495.1. Lineage (NCBI taxonomy): Bacteria > Bacillati > Actinomycetota > Actinomycetes > Mycobacteriales > Nocardiaceae > Rhodococcus > Rhodococcus sp. 852002-51564_SCH6189132-a. The sequence continues at coordinate 74,640 of NZ_LZMJ01000084.1, read as the reverse complement.
GAGAAGGTCGGCGTGATCGGATGGTGCCTCGGCGGACGCCTCGCCCTGATCCTCGGCGCCCGCGACACGCGGGTCGCGAATGTCGTGGCCTACCACCCGTCGATCGCGGTGCCACCCGCCCCGAACCACACGATCGACGCCGTCGAACAGGCAGGTCGCGTCGCAGCACCCGTCATGGTGCTGCACGCCGGCGCCGACACGATCATGAGCGCCGAGACCTTCGCGAACCTGCAGGCGACGCTGCAACAGCGCGAGACCGGCGCGACCATCACCCATGTCTACCCGGGCGCCGAACACGGTTTCTCCTCCCGCGACCGGCACGGCAATCCCGTCAACGCCGACGCCTACGCCGTGTCGTGGCCACAGGCGTTGAGCTTCGTCGGCGACACCGTCCGCTCCTGACGCGTTCGCTACAAAGTTGGCTTTCCGCTGCGGTGATTGCCGGCAATTGCTGTAGCGGAAAGCCGATCTTGTAGCGGATGAGCAGAATTTTCGGGAGAAACGGTTGCACATGCGCGCGTGAGGGCCACGATGGAGCGCATGGCGTCGAGCGCGAAACTCGAACAGGTCGTCATCCGCATCGCCGGCGACTCCGGCGACGGCATGCAACTCGCCGGTGACAGGTTCACCGCCGAGGCGGCGGCCTTCGGCAACGACCTTGCCACACAACCCAACTTCCCCGCCGAGATCCGCGCACCTCAGGGCACTCTTCCCGGGGTCTCGAGCTTCCAGATCCAGATCGCCGACCACGACATCCTCACCGCCGGCGACCGGCCCGACGTGCTGGTCGCGATGAACCCGGCGGCCTTCAAGGCCAACGTCGGCGACCTGCCCCGAGGCGGCACCGTCATCGTGAACAGCGACGAGTTCACCAAACGGAACCTGAGCAAAGCGGGCTACGACGCCGATCCGCTCGGTACCGACGCCGTGCAGCATCTGACCGTCCACGCCCTGCCGATGAGCACCCTCACCGCCGGAGCCGTCGAACCCGCCGGTGTGGGCAAGAAGGACGCGCAGCGCTCGAAGAACATGTTCGCGCTCGGTCTCCTGTCGTGGATGTACGGGCGGCCGATCGCGCCGGTCGAGACGTTCCTCGAGCGCAAGTTCACGTCGAAACCCGACATCGCGCACGCGAACGTCCTCGCCCTGCGCGCCGGCTGGAACTACGGGGAGACCACCGAGACGTTCGCCACGACCTACGAGGTGGCCCGCGCGTCGCTGCCACCCGGCACGTACCGGCAGATCACCGGCAACACCGCCCTCGCCTACGGTCTCGTCGCGGCGGGTCGCGCGGCGGGGATGGACGTCTTCCTCGGTACCTACCCGATCACCCCGGCCTCCGACATCCTCCACGAACTGAGCAGGCTCGAACGGTTCGGCGTGCACACCTTCCAGGCCGAGGACGAGATCGCGGGTATCGGCGCTGCGATCGGCGCGTCCTACGGCGGCGCGCTCGGCGTCACCAGCACGTCGGGCCCGGGGATCGCCCTGCAATCCGAGGCCATCGGTCTGGCGGTGATGACCGAACTGCCGCTGATCGTCGTCGACGTCCAGCGTGGTGGACCGTCCACGGGCCTTCCGACGAAGACCGAACAGGCCGACCTGATGCAGGCGATGTTCGGCCGCAACGGCGAATCGCCCGTCGCGATCGTCGCTCCGCAGTCACCCGCCGACTGCTTCGACGCCGCACTCGAAGCCGCGCGCATCGCCATCACCTACCGCACCCCGGTCATGCTGTTGTCCGACGGTGCGATCGCCAACGGATCCGAACCGTGGCGGATCCCCGACATCGACGACCTGCCCCGCATCGATCCGCGCTTCGCCGCGTCGCCGGGTGACGACGATCCCGGCTACCTGCCCTACGCCCGCCACGCCGACACCCTCGCGCGCGACTGGGCGACACCCGGCACCGCAGGTCGCGAGCATCGGATCGGCGGACTCGAGAAGGCCGACGGCACCGGCGACATCTCGTACCACCACACCAACCACGAGCTGATGACCCGACTGCGGGTCGCGCGGGTGGCCGGCATCGACGTCCCGGATCTCGACGTCGACGACCCCACCGGCGACGCCGAGGTGCTCGTGCTCGGCTGGGGTTCGTCGTACGGGCCGATCGGGGAGGCCGTGCGTCGCGCCCGGCGAGCGGGGCATGTCGTCGCCCGCGCGCACCTCCGGCACCTGGCGCCGATGCCGAAGAATCTCGGCGACGTGCTCGGCCGCTACCGGCGCGTGCTGGTCCCGGAGATGAACCTCGGTCAGCTGTCCTTCCTGCTGCGGTCGCGGTTCGATGCCGACATCCAGCCGGTGACGAAGGTATCCGGCATGGCGTTCCGCGCCGACGAACTCCACGACGCCATCGAAGCCGAGTTCGCCGGAACACTCGCCGACACCGAACGATCCCGGACGCCGGCCGCGGTCGCCTCGTCGACGAAACTCGACCCGACAGCAGAGAGGGCACGAGCATGACCGGACTCCTCGGCCACGATCTCGGACTCCGCCCGCACACCGACGCACTCGACGGTGTGCCCCGGACGGACGACCCGCAGAAGGCGAAGGACTTCACGTCCGACCAGGAAGTGCGGTGGTGTCCGGGTTGCGGCGACTACGTCATCCTCGCGACGGTCCGCAGCCTGCTGCCCGAATTGGGTGTCCGGCGTGAAAATATCGTGTTCGTCTCCGGTATCGGATGCTCGTCGCGCTTCCCCTACTATCTCGACACCTACGGTGTGCACTCGATCCACGGACGCGCCCCGACACTCGCGACCGGTCTGGCGGTGACGCGTCCGGATCTGTCGGTGTGGGTCGTGACCGGCGACGGCGACGCCCTGTCGATCGGCGGCAACCATCTCGTCCACGCCCTGCGTCGCAACGTGAACATGCGGATCCTGTTGTTCAACAACCGGATCTACGGCCTGACCAAGGGGCAGTACTCGCCGACCTCGGAGGTCGGCAAGGTCACCAAGTCCTCACCCGGTGGGTCGGTCGACGCGCCGTTCAACACCCTGTCGCTCGCGCTCGGCGCCGAGGCGTCCTTCGTCGCACGTGCTCTCGACTCCGATCGCGCCGGACTGACGGAGGTCCTGCGCGCGGCGGCACACCATCGCGGTGCGGCCTTCGTCGAGATCCTGCAGGACTGCCCGATCTTCAACGACGGCTCGTTCGACGTGTTGCGCAAGGACGAAGCGCCGTCGCACCTGATCCCGCTGCGGCACGGCGAACCGATCATCTTCGGCGTCGACGACGAGCTATGCGTCGTCCGAAAGGGTTTCGGTCTGCGTGTGGTGCAGCGCTCCGAGGTGGACGCCGCCGACATCGTCGTGCACGACGCGCACACCGACAACCCCGAATACGCGTACGCGCTGTCGCGGCTGTCGGACCAGGACCTCCGTTACGTCGTCACGGGGATCGTGCGGCAGGTCGGGCGGACGACCTACGACGACGCGGAGCGCGCTCGGGTGCGGACCGCGCGGGAGTCCGGCACCGCCGACCTGCAGCAGTTGCTGCGGGGCGACAACACGTGGACCGTGCCCTGATGCCCGTATTCGCTACCGTCCTGGCTATTCGCCGCCGCAATTGCTGTGGCGGATGGTCGAAGTCGTTGCGGATCGGGCATCTGTGAACAATCTGTTGACAACAACTTGTTCACGCGCCATCCTGGGATCATGTCCGAGGAAGGTTTCACCCCACCCGATCCGAGTCGCGAACGCGCCCACCGTGAGTACGCGGGGCTCTTCCGGATCGCCGAACGGCACGGCAGCACTCCCGAACAACGGGCCAGGCAGTCGCACCCCGAGATGCTCGACCCGCTCGGCGCCATCCGTCTCGTCGCGGCACTGGCGGGCGGCGTGCACAGTCCCGGCCCCGACGAACCCGAGGTCGACGACGCCGACGTCATCGCCGCGCTCGGCCTCGTCCCGAAGGCGCGCGCCGAGATGGACCAACTCGAGGCGCTGATCCTCCGCATCGCGCGGGAGCGCGGGATGACCTGGCAGGAGATCGCTTTCGGCCTCGGTCTGGGAAGCACCCAGGCGGCCCGGCAGCGCTATGAGCGCCTCGTCAAACGAGTTGATGCATAACGACGAAACCGATATTGTTCGCGATTTTCCAAACAATTTCGCGCACAACGTCGGTTTCGGCAGGGGCTGTCAGGCCATGAGTGCGGTGAACCGCCAATCCAGCACGGGCGCCGGCTCGGCACCGCCGCGGTTGCCATTCGCGGCACCGCCGCGGTGCGCGTAGACGACCGACCGCAGGTTCAGCACGCCACCGCCCTCGGCGAGGGGCTCGGCGGATTCGACGTGCAGGTCGCTGGTGAGGGTGTCGCCCTCCTGCACCGGACCGGTGTGGTCGCACGACTTCCAACCCAGCACCGTCACGAGATTCGGCAGCGCGCGCGTCGCCTGCGAGAAGGCCAGGCCGATGGTGTGGCCGCCGTACACGAGACGACCCGACGCGCCGACCCGCTCGTCGTGGTGCGTCGCCGCGATGTTGAGGCTCAGGCGCGCGAGTTCCGGTGCGCTCGAGACGACATCGCCGCTGGACTGCAGCACGGCACCGGCGAGGGACTTGTCGAAGTGCTCGCCCGGCACCTTCGACCGGTAGACATCCAGATCCCAGTCGGCGGGCGCGGACCACTGCGGTTCGTCCTGCGGTCCGATGGCCGAGAGATCGTCGGAGTGCACGACGCGGTCGGGGTCGGGGTTCTCCCTCAGCGGCAGCATCGCGCAGCGGTAGAAATCGAGGACGGTGTTGCCGTCCTGATCGACCGTGTTCATGCGCAACGCCGCGAGACCGGTGGGCCTGCGTCCGGGCTTCGCCGAATTCTCCTTCAGTCCCACGACTTCGGTGGTGGTGTAGAGGGTGTCGCCGATGTGCGGGAAGCGGCGGAAATGCAGGCCGCGGTAGAAGAGGTTGGCCTTGACGTGGTGCGTGACGAGCGTGGACTGCCCGATCGCGATGTCGGTGACGAAACCGGCGTGCGCGACCGGCCCACCCGCGACGGCGGCCGAGAGGTGCTTGTCGAGCGGAAGACGCAGGCGGTCACCGAGAATGCTCTGGTGCGCGGCGGCGAGGCCGTCGGTGAGCGTCACGGCGGGGGCGGTGTCGAAGACCTGGCCGACGGTCAGTTCGTCGAAATAGGGTCCGCCGACGTACGAGGTGGTCATGGCTTTCAGGCTCCGATCTTCGACAGGGTGCGGCGGGCGGCGACGGCGACGGCCTCGTCGAGCATCTGCCCGTCGAACTGGGCGGCTCCGGCGCCGCGGTTCTCGGCCTCCTCGAGCGCGTCGAGAACCTTGCGGGCGGCGTCGACCTGATCGTCGGTGGGGGTGAAGGCCGCTGCCGCAGAGGTGATCTGCGCAGGGTGGATGACCCACTTTCCGTCGAATCCGAGATCGGACACCCACTGCGCCGAGTGACGGAAGGCGTCGTCGTCGGCGATGCCGAGGAACGGGCCGTCGATCGCCTGGACACCCGCAGCGCGGGCGGCGTGCAGCACGCGGTCCTGCACGTATAGCCAGTGCTCGGGCGCGGCGGTGCGGGCGCGGCCCAGGGAGGCGCCGAGGTCGGCGTAGCCGATGATCACGCCGGCAACCCGGGGCCCGGCGACGATCTCGTCGATGCGCTGCACGCCGGCAGGGGTCTCGATGAGGGCCTGCACCGGGACGGTCGAATCGCCGAGGATGCGGTCGGCCTCGACGAGGTCGTCGGCGCTCTCGACCTTGGGGATCACGATCGAGGCGAGGGCGTCGCCGAGTGCGGCGCACGTGCGCAGGTCGTCCTCGAACCAGGGGGTGCCGCGTCCGTTGATGCGCACGGAGACGGTGCGTGCGGCGCCGTGTTCGCGGACCAGGGGAGCCACGAGTTCGCGGGCGGGGTCCTTCTGGGCGGCGGTGACGGCGTCCTCGAGGTCGAGGACGACCTCGTCGGCGGCGGAGGCGAGGGCCTTACCGGCTTTGCGTTCGTCGGATCCGGGGGCGACGAGAACGGCGCGCCGGCGGAGGTGTTGCTCGGAAGACACGGGGACCTCGGGGAGTTCGGTCGGCAATGACGGCGCTAAATGTACGGCCATTGTTGGCGGTATGCCACCCCACGGAGAGGTGTGCTCATAGGAAGGTGCAGTCGTTCGTATCGTCGAAAACTCTGCAATCACGCCTTCGAATGACGGTCTTTGCGTTGACAACGTCCGAACTCGGTCCACAAAATGGCCGTACAAAGTTTGCCGGGTCCGTGTGGCCCGTCCCCAACGAAGGATGCCCCGTGACCTACCTGAACGACGAAGAGACTTTTCTGGTCGAGACCGTCCGCGACTTCATCGATCGGGAGGTCAAGCCGTCGGTGCAGGAGGTCGAGCACGCCAACGAGTACCCCGAGAAGTGGATCGAGCAGATGAAGCAGATCGGCATCTACGGGCTCGCCGTGCCCGAGGAGTACGGCGGCTCGCCGGTGTCGATGCCCTGCTACGTCCAGGTCACCGAGGAACTCGCCCGCGGATGGATGTCGCTGTCGGGTGCGATGGGCGGGCACACCGTCGTCGCCAAGCTGCTGACCCTGTTCGGCACCGAGGAGCAGAAGAGCAAGTATCTGCCCAAGCTCGCCACCGGTGGGATCCGGGCGACGATGGCGCTGACCGAGCCCGGCGGCGGCTCCGACCTGCAAGCGATGACGACGACCGCCAAGCGTGACGGCGACGAGCTGGTCATCAACGGTGCCAAGACGTGGATCACCAACGCGCGTCGCTCGGGGCTGATCGCGCTGCTGTGCAAGACCGATCCCACCGCGCAGCCGCGCCACAAGGGCATCTCCGTCGTGCTCGTCGAGCACGGCCCGGGCCTGACCGTCTCACGCGACCTGCCCAAGCTGGGTTACAAGGGCGTCGAGTCGTGCGAGCTGAGCTTCGACAACTACCGCATCTCCGTCGACGCGATCCTCGGCGGCGAGCCCGGCAAGGGCTTCGCCCACATGATGAAGGGCCTCGAGACCGGCCGTCTGCAGGTCGCCTCCCGCGCCCTCGGTGTCGCGACCGCTGCACTCGAGGATTCCCTCGCCTACGCGCAGCAGCGCGAGAGCTTCGGTCAGCCGATCTGGAAGCACCAGTCCATCGGCAACTACCTGGCGGAGATGGCCACCAAGCTCACCGCGGCCCGGCAGCTGGCGCGCTACGCGGCGGAGAAGTACGACAGCGGCGAGCGCTGCGACATGGAAGCCGGTATGGCCAAGCTGTACTGCTCGGAGATCGCGATGGAGATCGCCCTGAACGCGGTGCGCATCCACGGCGGATACGGCTACTCCACCGAGTACGACGTCGAGCGCTACTTCCGCGACGCGCCGCTGATGATCGTCGGCGAGGGCACCAACGAGATCCAGCGCAACGTCATCGCGAGCCAGCTCGTAGCACGCGGCGGACTGTGACGACCGGCCGCTAGGATCGGTCCGTCATGGACTACAAGGTGCGGGAAACGGAACCGGCCTACGCGCAACTCGCGCGCCAGCTCCGGGAGGCCGTCGAGGCGGGACGGTACAGCGACGGCACGCGGCTGCCCACCGAGGCCGAACTCGCCGAGGAACACGGCGTGAGCCGGCAGACGGTGCGTCGCGCCTTCCAGGATCTCGTGGCCGACGGCATCGTCTACCGTGTTCCTGGCCGCGGCACCTTCGCGAACGAGTCGGGCCGGCGTTATCGGCGCCAGCTCGGCTCGATCGAGGATCTGCTCGCTCTGTCGGCCGACACGGTCATGCAGATCGTCTCGCCGTTGCGGCGCGGGGTCGACATCGACGCCGCGAGCCGGCTGCGTCTCGACACCGACGTGCTGTACACGGCGGTATTCAAGCGCCTGCACGACGGAATCCCCTTCGTACTCACCACGGTTCACCTGCCCGAACCCGTCGCCGCGCACGTACTCGACTCGCCGGAGCTCCAAGCGGGTGCGTCCAGCCGGAACACGATGATCGGGCTGCTCGAACCGCATCTCGACAGTCCCATCGTCGAAGCCGCACAGTCCATCACGGTCGCGCTCGCCACCGAACAGGTGGCGACCGAACTGAATTGTGAAGTAGGACATCCCTTGCTGCGCGTCGACCGGTTGTACTCGAACGACGATGGCGTGCCCACCGAGTTGTCGGTGAGTTACTTTCTGCCCGAGCACTACACCTATCGCGTCACCCTCAGGCGAGCCGGTCTCTGACCGTCGCCGCACATCGACAGGAGCAACAATGCGGGTTCTCAACGGAATCGACGAGGTCGAGAAGGCCGTCGGCGAGCACCTCGGCTACAGCGACTGGCTCGAGATCGACCAGAAGCGCATCGACCTGTTCGCCGAGGCCACCGGTGATCACCAGTGGATCCACGTCGACCCCGAGCGTGCGAAGGACGGCCCGTACGGCAAGACCATCGCCCACGGTTACCTGACCCTGTCGCTGCTGCCGGTGCTCGGCACCCAGATCTTCTCCCTCGAGGGCCTGAAGATGAAGGTCAACTACGGCAGCAACAAGGTTCGCTATCCCGCGCCGGTCCCCGTCGGCTCGCGGATCCGTGCCGGCGCCGAGTTCACATCGCTCGAGCGCACCGCCAAGGGTGCGAACCTCGTCGTCGGATACACCATCGAGATCGAGGGTGGAGAGCGCCCGGCGCTGGTCGCCGAGACGGTGGTCGTTCTCGTCCCCTGATCGTCAGGAGATCTCGATCCGGAGGATGCGGTCGTCGTCGTCGGCCGGGCTGCCGCGACCGTCCCGATTGGACGTCGTCAGCCACAGTGAGCCGTCCGGCGCGGCGACGACGGTCCGCAATCGTCCGTACTCGCCGACGAAGAAGTCGGTCGCGGTGACTGCGGTGTCCTGCACATCAGTATCCGGGATATCGATGCGCCAGAGGCGTTCTCCGCGCAGGCCGGCCATCCACAGGCTGCCGTCGAACCATGCCAGGCCCGACGGCGACGCCTGCGAGACCGGCCAGGTGAGGACCGGATCGACGAATTCGCCGGAGCCCCCGGCCCCTTCGGTCACGGGCCAGCCGTAGTTCGCACCGGCCGTCACGAGATTCAGCTCGTCGACGTCGTTCTGCCCGAACTCCGACGCCCACAACCGTCCCCGGCCGTCGAATGCGAGTCCCTGCACGTTGCGGTGACCGAGCGAGTACACCGGCGACGCCGGATCTGGGTTGTCGGGCGCGGGTTCGCCGTCGCCGGTGATGCGAAGAATCTTGCCGCCGAGTGATTCCGGATCCTGGGCGAGTTCGCGCTCGCCCGCCTCGCCGGTCGCGACGTACAGCATCCCGTCGGGACCGAAGATCATCCGCCCGCCGTCGTGGATCCGTCCGGCCGGGATACCGTCGAGGATCACCTCCGGTTCGGCGAGCGTGGTGCCGTCGAAAACGGCTCGGAGTACCCGGTTGTCGCTGCCGGTTGTCACGTACAGGTACACGAAGCGGTCGGTGTCGAAGGTCGGCGACACCGCGATTCCCAGCAGTCCCGATTCGCCCTGCGCGAGGGTCTCTCCGACGCGACCGACCTCGCGGACCTCGCCGTCGGTGATCTCGACGATCCGGCCGGTGTTGCGCTCGTTCACCAGTGCAGAACCACCGGGAAGAAAAGCAACTCCCCACGGAGTGTCGAGACCGGACGCGACGGTGCCGGTCACGCGCGGAGTACCCGTCCCGGGCGTCGAGGGCTCGGTGACGGTACGGCTCACCCGGGCGGTGCCCTCGTCGACGGACGGACTCGACGGGGACGCACATGCCCCGAGGTACACGGCTGTTGCTGCGGCGGCCAAGCCGGCGAGAAGTGTCCGCGACATGGGTCGATCCTCTCTTACCGAGGTCCGTTCCGTCGGCGAATTCCCGGCGCTCGGAGTCAGGACGAGAACGCGAGCCGGACCTGGGTCTTGCCGAGCACCCGCCGGTCGTCGACGGATACGGTGATATCGATCCGTGCGGTGCGCTCCGCCTCGTCGAGGTGGCCGACCTTCGCAGACACCGACAGGACGGCACCGTGCATCGGGTCGACCACAACGGGTCGCGTGAACCGTGTCTCGTAGGAGACGACCACGGTGGGATCGCCGAGCCGTTCCGTGAGGCTCTGCAGGGCGAGGGCTGCGGTGAGCATTCCCTGGCAGAGCACGCCAGGGAGCCCTTCGCCGGCCGCGACGACGTCGTCGTAGTGGATCGGGTTGAAGTCGCCCGAGGCACCGGCGTAGCGGACCAGATCGCTGCGGGTCACCGTCAGTTCGGTCTTCGCGATGACCGCACCGACCTCGAGTTCGTCGAATCGTAGTGCGGTGCCGAGTGTCATGCGTCGTCTCCTCGGTGAAGCAGTGTCGAAGTGACTACCGCGACCAGATCGTCCGTGTCGTCCCGGATCTCGCAGATCGTGGACAGGATGTGGTTGCCGGCGCGTTCGGTGACCTCCGTGATGGTGAGCGTCGCGGTCAAATCGTCGCCGGCCACGATCGGGCGCCGGTGCTCGACCTTCTCCGACCCGTGCACCACCCGGTGCAGCTCGAGACCGGTACCCGGCGTCTCCAGAAGCTGTGTCACCGACGGACTCTGGACGACGGTGGTGAAGGTCGTAGGAGCCACGACATCAGGGAAGCCGGCGGCCCGGGCTGCCTCCGGGTCGAGATGGATCGGATGCGTCGATCGGACGGCGCGGGCGAATTCCCGGATCTTCTCCCGGCCGACGAGATAGGACGTCGGCGGAAAGATGCGTCCGGCAAGGTCGGGGTTCAGCGGCATCAACGCAGCGTAGCGACGTGCGGGGAGGATCGGTGTCGTGTTCGTGACCTACACGCCGACTTCGAGGTGATCGTGTGGGGACCGTCTCGGGATCACGTGTTGCACCCTCGTGCCGCGACCTTCCATCGCTCGACTACCGCGTCGCCGGAGACCGTGATCAACTCGTCCGCGAGGTTCACGGCATTGCACACGTGGTTGGGGATCACCCGCATCCTGTCGCCGAGTTGTGGGCGGGTCGATGCCTCCGGCCACTGCACCGTCGCGTGATGCTCCGACAGTGCGGTGATGCGCGCGTCCGGTTCCCCGAGGATGCGTCCGTACCCCGTGGCCCACGCGGCTCGATCGGCGCCGAGCACCTTGGAACCGGCATCGAGCACGATCACCTCGTCGCGAGCGGAAACGACGGTCGCCAGGGCGGTCAGCGCGATGTCGGATTCGCTCACCGCGCCGAGTTCGAGTTGCTGCGCATCACCGAAGACGTACACGCCGGGACGCAACTCGGTTGCAACCGTGGGCACGTCGAGATGTGCCGTGGGGGAGGAACCCCCACTGATCACGGTCGGCTCGATCCCCGCTGCTCGTAGCGACGCCGCTGCTGCCGCCAGTGCGTCGGCTTCCTCCCGTGCTGCGCTGTCGGGCGCGTCGGGTGCGTACGAGTGGCCGGGGAAGGTGAAGACGCCGCGCACGTCGAGGCCCGCCTCGCGGGCCGCCGACGCCACGGTTCCGGCCTGTTCGGGCAACACGCCGGTGCGGTGGTGCCCGCTGTCGATCTCGACGAGCACCCCGATCACGGTGCCGGCGTGCTCGACGAATTGCCGGGCTCCGGTCGCGGAATCGATCCCGACCGTCAGGCGCACCCGGTCGGTCAACGCGCGCAGCCGTGCACCGCGGGCAGCGTCGACCCACAGCGGGTACGCGACGAACAGGTCGTCGAAACCCTCGTCGGCGAAGACTTCGGCTTCGGAGACGGTCGCGACCGTCAGGCCGCGGGCTCCCGCACCGAGCTGGCGTCGTCCGATCTCGGAGCACTTGTGCGTCTTCGCGTGGGGTCGCAGCGACAGGCCTCGTGAGGCGGCGGACTGCGCCATCCGCGCGATGTTGCGGTCGAGGATGTCGCGGTCGACGAGCAGTGCCGGGGTGGTGTCGAGGTCCATGGCCGAACCGTAGACCTGCCGGGCTGAACGGCGACGTCGATGCCTATCACGAGGCTCCGCTCGAGGAGTTCGGTGGCATCCGCCGCATGGTCAATCGCAACGACCGCGCGGTGACGGCGACGGCGGTCGCCGGCCGGGTGATCTTCCGCGACGGCGAGTTCGTGCCCGGTTACGGACATACCGTCGGCACCGGCCGGTTCCTGCGCGCCGGGGTGGAGGAGCGCGGACCCGCGCCGATGCGCATCTCGGCGGATGAGCCCGTCGCGTGAGTGCATCCGTAGTACGCCGTACCCAGCAGGAGCGCAGGGAGGAGACGATCGGCCGCATCCTCGACGCGACCATCACTGCCCTCGCCGAGCTCGGTTGTACCGCGACCACGATCGGTGAGGTGTGCCGGCGCTCGGGGGTGTCGTCGGGTGGGGTGTTCCGGCACTTCCCCACGCGACTCGACCTGATGATCGCGGCGGCCGACGCCGTCCGGGAACGCCAGTTCGCGAACTTCGAAGCGGGTCTCGCGGCGCTCGGTGACGAGCACGCGGACATCTCCGAGTCGCTGCGGGTGTGCCTCGAACTGCTGCGCACCGCCTGCCGGGCCCCGATGAACGCAGCCTGGTACGAACTGCTCGGCGCGGCGCGCACCGACCCGGCGTTGCGGGAGCATCTAACGCCGATGGCCGAGCGCTACCACGCCCAGATCGTCGATCTCGGCAGGTCGCTGCCTGTCGCGGCACGGTTCCCGGCCGACGTCTTCGACACCCTCCTGCTGTCGCTCGTGCACATGTTCGACGGCGAAGCGCTGGCGTCGAGGGTGCATCCGCAGCCGGAACTCGAGGTGCGACGGATCGAACTGATGGCCCGGATGTTGGCGCTCGTCACATCTGACATAAGTTCGAATAATGAGCAATAGTGGATCTGCTCCTCAGTGGTTCGTCGACGCCCTGGCCACGCCCGTCGAGACCGGGAAGGTCGAGGCAGCCGGTGCGACCATCGCCTACCGGGCGTGGGGCGAATCCGGTCTGCCGGGCATCGTGCTGGTCCACGGCGGCATGGCGCATTCGGGGTGGTGGGACCACATCGGCCCGCAGCTTGCCGCCGGACGTCGTGTCGTCGCGCTCGATCTGAGCGGTCACGGCGACAGTGACCACCGCGAGCACTACACCCTGGAAGCGTGGTCCGCGGAGGTCGTCGCTGCGGCCCGCGCCGGCGGTATCAGCGGTCCACCGGTCCTCATCGGTCACAGCATGGGCGGGATCGTCTCGTTCGCCGCCTCACATCTCCACGGCGACGAACTCGCCGGTGTGGTGATCATCGATTCGCCGATCCGCGACATGACGCCCGAGGAACTCGAGATGCGCGCGAAGGCCGTCGCGAACGCCGGACCGCCGAAGGTGTACGCCGCGGCGGAGGACGCCGTCGCCCGATTCCGCCTCGTGCCGCCGCAGGACGACGCCGAACCCTACGTGCTCGAGCACATCGCCCGCGGATCGCTGAAGCAGGTCGACGGCGGCTGGTCGTGGAAATTCGACAATCTCCGCATGGGACGTGAGGGGCGCCGTAGCCTCGAGGCGATGAGTCCGGGATGCGCCGTCGCCTACTTCCGCTGCGAACGCGGCATCATCGACGACGCGCTCTACGGGCGGATGGTCGACAATCTGGGTCCTGATGCGTTGTTGATCGATCTTCCGGCCTCGGGCCACCATCCGATGATCGATCAGCCGCTGGCCGTCGTCGCCGCAGCCCGGACGCTGCTGGCAGCCTGGGGGAGATGACCGCATGAATCCGCTCCGACCGGTCGCCGTCCGTATCGGAGCGTTGCCGTGGTTGCCGCGGTATTCACAGCCGATCATCGCGGTGGACAAGACCATCCAACGGGCCACGCGCGGCAAGGTCACCCTGCTCGCGATCGCGGGACTGCCCTCGCTCGTGCTCACCGTGAAGGGCCGCAAGAGCGGGGTGCCGCGGTCCACACCGCTGCTGTGTGTGCCGCACGACGGGGGATGGCTCGTGGTGGGGTCGAACTGGGGACACCCGAAAGCCCCGTCCTGGGCGATCAACCTGCGTGCGGCCGACCGGGCGCAGGTGCTGTACGACGGGCACGAGCACGCGGTGTCGGTGCGGATCGCGGAGGGCGACGAACGCGCGCGGCTGTGGCAGGTGCTGCTGCAGACGTGGCCGAACTACGCGCTGTACGCGAAGCGCACCGACCGGGTGCTCCCCGTCTTCGTACTGACGCCGCTCGAGTCCTGATCGCAGGTCAGAGCGGGCGGTCGGCTTCCTCGACGCTCACCGGCCTCCGCCGTTCGCGCAGTAGGTGCCGCGCCGCCCAGTCGAGCCAGAACCCGAGGAAACCGATCACGACGATCACGGCCATGACCTGGTCGTAGGCGAGCTGGTCGCGGGCGTTGAGGATCTGGTAGCCGAGACCGGACCGCACGCCGAGCATCTCGGCGGGGACGAGCACGACCCACGCGATACCGAGACCGACCCGCAGACCGGTCTGCACCTGCGCGCGGATGGCCGGCAGGACGACGGTGGTGAGCAGTTCGAGTCGCGTCGCACCGAACGAGCGGGCCACCATCAGATAGCCCTGGTCGATGCCGTGCACACCGGCCGCCGTGTTGATGACGATCGGCCAGATCGCGGCGGCGGCGATGAGGAAGAAGACGGGCTGGTGGCCGATGCCGAACAACGCCACGGCGATCGGCGCCCACGACAGCGGCGAGATCATCCGCAGGAACTGCATGATGGGCATCGTCGCGCGCTCGACCAACGGGTTGAGTCCGATCAGCAACCCGAGCGGGATGCCGAGCGTCGCGGCGATCAGCAGACCCACCAGCAACCGCCACAGGCTCGCGAGCGTGTCGGGCAGCAGGACGCCGCGTGCGAACAGGTCGACGATCGCCGGGAAGACGTACTGCGGGGCGAAGTCCCGCACGAGCGAATCCGGCGCGACGAGCACCGTCGTCACCAGCCACCACAAGGCGATCGCGATGACGATGGCGACGGCCTGGGGGACGAGGGGCAGCTGCCGGACGGTGCGGGCCGTCTCCGGCGCCGTGCCGGTCGGGGCGCTCACGAAGGATCGACCTCCTCTGTGCGGGTGAGATCGGCGGGAAGGCCGAAGGCATCGGTGCCGTCGACGCGGGTGAGGGATGTGCGGACGAAGCGGTCGTCGACGAGGTCGTCGTGCACCGTCGCAGGGTCGAGACGAGAGAGGAACCGTGTGTCGCCGTCGACGACGGTGTCGTGCATCGCCTCGATCAGTGCCGCGGTGAAGGTCGGGAAGGGGAACGGCTGGTACCCGATGCGTTGCGGCTGCCACTGCGGGTGCATCGTGCCGGCCTCGCGGTCGGGATAGGTGAGGGCCTTCGTGATCGCGGGCAATGGCTGCGGAAGGTATCCGGCGGACAACATCGCGGCCGCGGCCTGACGGTCGGCGCCGATCTGCAACTGGGCGGAGACCACCGAGTCGGTGAGGGACTGTACGGCGACGGGGTCGCGTTCGATCAGGTCCTCGTGCACGAGCAGGGCGCAGCACGCGTGGTCGCGCCACACATCACCGAGGAAACGGTGGATCCGCCCCACCCCGCGGACCTCCGCGGCGGCGTTGAACGGATCGGCGACGGTGAACGCGGCGATCGAGCCGTTCGCCAGGGCCGGGATCATGTCGGACGGACCCATCACGACGAGGCCCACGGTACGGGCGGACTTCGACGGCGCCTCCCGCACGACCGGTGTCAGTCCGTGCGCCCGCAACAGCTGTTGCAGAGCAATGTTGTGGATCGACCACCAGAACGGGATCGCCACCGTCTGACCTGCGAGATCGCTCAGGTCGGTGATGTGCGGGGCGACCGTCAGCGCCGAGCCGTTGGTGTGGTTCCAGCCGAGGATCCGCACGGAACTACCCAGGCTGTACCGCAACTGGACCGCCATGGGCATGAGCAGGTGCACGACGTCGACGCGCCGGCTGATGAAGGCTTCGGCGAGCGACGCCCAACTGCGGAAGAGCACCGGCTTCGCGGAATCGACGACGCCGGAGGGATACAGGCTCGACCCGTGCGCGACGAGCAGCGGCGCGGCGTCGGTGATCGGCAGGTAGCCGATGCGCAGTTGCCCCGTGCGATTGGCGCGGTCGGTGGTCGCGGTGCGCGCGAGGTCGATCGTGCCGGCAATACCCCCGGCTGCCGCGAGGCCGAGCGCACCGCGCATGAGGGTGCGACGGCTGAACAGACCCGGATCGGTCATGTCGCGGACAGCGACGAATCGCGGTAGTGCGCCAGGATGGCCGGACGCAGCGCGTCGCGGTCGAGCGCAGACATGCCGCCGAGCGCCCATTCCTGCTGCACCCCACCCGAACTCCCGAACAGTGCGATGCGGTCGGCGAGTTCGAGCGCCTCGTCGATGTCGTGGGTGACGAGGACCGTCGTGAAACCGAGATCGCGCGCGAGTTCGCCGAGCCACGACCGCAAATCGGAGCGGGTGGCCGGGTCGAGGGCGCTGAACGGTTCGTCGAGCAGCAGCAGTCGCGGACGCACCGCGACGGCGCGGATGACGGCGATGCGCTGGGCCTGACCACCGGACAGCTGGTCGGGGTAGTAGCCGGCGAGCGCGGAGAGGCCGAAACGCTCGAGGAGCGAATCGGCGTAGGCGGTGTCGAACCGCTCGCGGTGCGCGGCGAACCGTCCACCGAAGGCGATGTTCTCGCGCACGGTGAGCCACGGCATCAGGAAGGGCTGCTGGAAGACCATTCCGGTGTGCGGGCGGTTGTCGCCTTCGGTGTCGGGCCAGTCGACGGAACCGCGATCGAGGTGATCGAGACCCGCGACGATCCGCAGCAGCGTCGACTTGCCGCTACCGCTGCTGCCGAGCACGACGAGGAACTCGCCGGTCGCGATATCCAGGTCCACCCCCTGGAGGACCGGGCTACGACGACCGGCGAAACTCTTGTATCCGTTCGCTATTCGTACTGCGACAGTTCCCACCGAAGCTGTCCTTCCGACGGCGATTGAATGGGCAGGAAGGCCGCCTCACGGAACCGGCGGTTGGTGGCGCTGGCCGTCGCGTATCCGGCACCACCGCGCAGTGTCGCCTCGAGGCGGGTCGCGGCGACCGCCACGACCGAACCGTCGAGACGCAGACGGATGAACTCCGCGGGAGCGATCGAGGTGGGATCGGTGGCGAAACGGTACAGCCGCTCGCGCAGCGATTCGTAACGCGCCGAAAGCTCTTCGTATTCACCGGTGAACTGCTCGCCCAGTCCGTGCAGGCGGCCGGCCGCCTCGGTGAGCGACGCGCGTGCGATGCCGACGCAGAACGAGGTCTGCAACATCATGAAGGTGGGTCGGATCGAACCGCAGAAGTTCGCGAGATCCTCGGTGAGGATGTGCGACTGCGGAATCCGCACACCGTCGAACTTCAGCGAGGTCGACGACGTGGCACCGAGCGCGAGCAGTTCGGGTGAATCCGCGATGGTGATGCCCTCGGCGTCGGCGCGGACGACGGCGACGAGGCGATCACCGTCGGCGGTGCGGGCCGGGAAGACGATCACCGAGTCGGGAAAGACGTTGGACGCCCAGTGGATCGGGCCGGTGACGGTGATGCCGTCGTCGGTTCGTTCGGCGACGAGGGGGAGCTCGCCGAGACCGGCAAGATGCTTGAGCGCCGCGGCCATGGCGGTGACGCCGATCGTGCGGCCGGACGCGAGGTCGTCCCGGTAACGATCGCGCAGGAACTGCGGTGCGCGATCGATGTATTCGAGCGTCATGCGCTGCGCCCACAGCGAGAAGCCGACGGTGAGCGATTCGGCGGCGACCTCGTCGATGACCGCGACCATCTCGGAGAGACACTCCCCGCTCAGCCCCTTGCGGAGCAGGCCGAGCTCGCCTGTACGGGCGATGTCGGTGCGGATGTCGGTTTCTCCGCGATCGAGAGCAGCTGCGCGATCGCGTACGAACTCTGCGATCGCCGCGCGCTGTTCCTCGCTCGTCCGGTCAATGGCCGCGGTCATCGGATGCTTATCCTTCGAGGGAGTGGAGACGGTCGATGGGCGTGCTGACGACCTCGCGGGCGCGCACGACGGCGGCCTCGTCGGGGGCGTTGTAGAAGCACAGGCACTTGTCCATGTCCTCGCGGACGTAGGTGCGCAGGAAGCTCACCTCGGGGACGTCGGCGTACTTCGGTGAATTCGCCTTCTTGCGCGCGAGGTAGGTCTCCATGTCGATGGTGTCGGGGATGTCCCACTCGACGAGGTAACCGGCCTCGGGGCGGGTGGCCTTGATCTGGTCGAGCTCGGCGCCGACCAGACGGACCTCGTTCGGGCCGACGATCTCGGCGACATCGAGGGAGGCCGACTCGAGCTGGGCGGGGCGGCAGGCGTCGAACTCGGCGATCGCGAAGACACGCGTGCCGCCAGTGGTGACCTGCGATTCGATCAGTTCGCCGCCGGCGGCGACGACAGCATCGTCGAAGGCCTTGATGGCAGCTTCGGCCTGGCTCTCGGTGGGGACGAGTTCGTAGAGATACAGCGACATGGGGTCACCTTCCGGGAAAGCGGGTTGGAACTGTGACCGGTCCGGGCACGGCGGGGCGCCGTTTCGTCTTCGGACGGGGCGACTACGGCATGCGGCGCACGCAGACGAGGCCGGTCAGAGAGAGGAGCGACAACACGCAGCAGTCGACACCCGCACGAGATCCACGTGCAGGCGGCGAGTCAGAAGGCTGTGTGTCACGTGCTCCACCGTACTGTGAATAGAACGGTCTGTCTATCGCGCCCTGTCCGTTACTCTGGGCACGTGCGTACGTTCGTCGAGAGTGAATCGATCGGCACTCCGAAGGGCACGGCCGGTCCGAAGGGGAAAGCCGAGCGATCGCCGTCCAAGCCCTCACCCTCCACACGCCTGCTCGACACCGCGAGCACGCTCTTCGCCGAGCACGGCATCCGTGCGGTGGGCATCGACCGCATCCTCGCCGAGGCCGGCGTCGCCCGCGCGAGCCTCTACTCGTCGTACGGGTCGAAGGACGCACTGGTGCTCGCCTATCTGGACGACCTCGACCAGCGCGACCGCCAGCGGTGGCACGCCGCCGTCGAACCGCTCGACGATCCGATCGCGAAGATCCTCACCTTCTTCGATCTCGCGATGCAGTCGGCGCCGAAGAAGAACTTCCGGGGATGCCAGTACGCCAACGCCGCGACGGAATTCCCCCAGGAGCCTCTCGAACCGGTGCTCGCGCACCGGGAATGGCTGAATTCGACGCTCGTCGACCTGCTGAATCTCGCCGGGGCGACCGAATCCGAGGTGGTGGCCGGGCGCGTGCAACTGATCTACGACGGTGCCTTGTCCGGCAGCAAGTTCGAGCACTCCGTCGAACCGATCCGGCTCGGCCGCGACATGGCTGCAGCGATCATCGAGACGCATCTCCCCCGCTGACCCGGGGTCCGCGTCGACCCGTGGACTCAGCCTGCCGAGTTGCTCCGCTGCTGTGTGCGGCGCTCCGTGGTCGCGGAGATTGCCGGCCGCGGCACGAGAGCGCGGAAACACACGCTCGCCAGGACGAAGGTGCCGAGCGTTCCCAGCACCGCGGCAATGCCCGTCGAACCGGGACGGTCGTCGATGGTGTAGTCGGCCAGTGCGCTGTCGGCGAGCCGATGTTCCTCGACGTCCCGTGCCATGCAGTCGCCTGTGAGATCCTCGGCGAGCGAGTCGATCTCGCAGCCGCGTGAGGTGGCCACCTCCAGAGCGCCGGGGGTGTCGACGGCGAGCGGCGCGAGGATCCCCGCGACGACGAGCGAGGTGAACGCCAGGCCGATGAACAGCGTCCCGCGAGCGCGCGGACGCGGAGGCGGGGGCGGCGAGGCGGTCGAGTCGAGAGGATTGACCGGAAGCCGGGTGAGATGGACGGATTCCGGGGAGATCCGCGCAACGGCGAGCACGACGGCGGCCGTCACCACACCCTCGACCAGCCCGACGGGAATGTGCGTGGCGTAGAGGAATCCGATGTTCGACACCGGAACCGCAAAGGTGCCGCCGAGGGCGTACTCGACGACGAAACCCGTCACCGCCGCGAGGACCGAGACGAACCCTGCGACGAACGAGACCAGACCGAGCATGACGAACCGCCGCACCCCGTGGTGTTCGCACAGTGCGCGCAGCACCGTCGCGGCGAGGAAACCGGCGGCGATGGCGACGAGCACCATGTTCGTGACGTTGGCGCCCAGTGCCGACAGGCCGCCGTCGGCGAAGACGAAGGCCTGCACCACGAGGACGATCGTCAATGCGACCGCACCCACGAACGGGCCGAGCAGGATCGCCGCGAGCGCGCCGCCCACGACGTGGCCGCTCGCGTCCGGCAGCACCGGAACGTCGACCACCTGCAGGGCGAACAACAGGGCGCAGACCACCGCCGCAGTGGGCACCGACCTCTTGCTCAGGTCGCTGCGTGCGTACCAGGCGGCGATGCTGACCCCGATCACGGCGATGACGAAGAACCACGCGGACGCGCGGTCGGCGATCAGGCCGTCGCCCATGTGCAGGGCGAGGACGTCCGTGCCGGCGAACCCACTCGTATCGACCATCTCCGATGTCCCTCCCACCGACGGAGTGCTCTGCGGCGAAGGCTAGTACCGGCATCGGGGGAGGCGGAGCGTTTTCGAGAGCTCGGCGGGACGGGAGCCTGGGCAAAAAGTGAAACCCGTTCTATATTTGCGCCATGTACGAGTGGTCCGACACAGACCTCATGTTCCGCGATGCGCTTCGCGGTTTCATCGAGAAGGAAATCCGCCCGCACGTCGACAGTCTCGAATCGGGAGAACTGCCGCCGTACGACATCATCCGGAAGTTGTACGCGACTTTCGGCATCGACGAGATGGCCCGTGAGTCGCTCGAACGCGCCCTCGCGAAAGAGGAACGCGGAGAGAAGCCTTCGGGGTCGTCCGGTGGTACCGGCGGGTCGCCGGGGATGGCGGCGTTGCTCAATATCGAGATCGCCGGGGTGAGCCTCGGGCTCATCGCCTCGCTGGGCGTCAGCCTGGGCCTGACCGCGGGCACGATCCGCAGCCGCGGCACCCTCGCGCAGAAGAAGCGATGGCTGCCCGAGTTGGTGACCTTCGAGAAGGTCGGAGCGTGGGCGATCACCGAACCCGATTCGGGTTCGGACGCCTTCGGCGGGATGAAGACGACGGTGCGCCGCGACGGGGAGGACTACGTCCTCAACGGCCAGAAGACCTTCATCACCAACGGTCCGTACGCCGACGTGATCATCGTGTACGCGAAGCTCGACGAGGGCGACTCCTCGGTGGATCGCCGCGACCGCAAGGTGCTCGCATTCGTGCTGGACAAGGGCATGGAAGGGCTCACCCAGAGCCCGCCCTTCAAGAAGATGGGCATGAACTCCTCGCCGACGGGCGAGCTGTTCTTCGACAACGTGCGCCTGACCCGCGACCGGCTGCTGGGTGAGACCGAGGACGGCGGTCGCAGCGACGGCAAGGACAGCGCGCGCGAATCCTTCGCCACCGAACGTATCGGCATCGCCTATCTGGCCCTGGGCATCATCGAGCAGTGTCTGAAGCTGTGCACCGAGTACGCGAAGTCGCGGAAGCTGTGGGGCAAGGAGATCGCACAGTTCCAGTTGATCCAGCTCAAGCTCGCCGAGATGGAGATCGCGCGGGTGAACGTCCGCAACATGGTCTTCAGCGCGATCGAACGCACGCAGGCGGGGAAGCCGGTGAGCCTGTCGGAGGCGTCGGCGATGAAGCTGTACTCGTCGCGGGCTGCGACCGAGGTGGCGATGGAGGCCGTGCAGCTGTTCGGAGGAAATGGATACATGGCCGAATATCGCGTCGAACAACTCGCGCGTGATGCGAAATCGTTGATGATCTACGCCGGTAGTAACGAAATTCAAGTAACACATATCGCGAAGGGATTGCTCGCACAGTAAGCCCTGAATACGACCGCTCGAAATTAGCAAAAAGGACAATTTTCGGAGGGGGGATGACAATTCCCCCACTGTGTCGACTATTGTTCGCCATGAGAAAAGTTATGCCGGTCGCCGACGAGGGGAGCGACCGGTCCGGAGGGGAGTCCGAGCGGAAATCGGGGGAGCGATGTACGCGGAACGAAGGGACGGCGAAAAGCCGTCGGTCACGACGGACGGCAGGAGCGCTCGCGCAGAGCGCACCCGGCAGGCCGTCATAGAGGCTCATATCGCGCTCATCAGGGCGGGAGAGCTCAAACCCACAGGGGCGCAGATCGCCTCGCGGGCCGGGGTGTCCCTGCGATCGTTGTGGGGACACTTCGGCGACCTCGAGACATTGTTCGCCGTCACCGGCGCCGAGCTGATGCGGCGCCAGGTCGACGCCTACGAGCCGATCGATCCGTCGCTGCCGCTCGAGGAGCGGATCGACGCCTACTGCAGGCAGCGGGCGGAGATGCTCGAATACATCGCGCCGTTCGCACGGTCGTCCGAGATCCGGGTGCCGTTCTCGCGCGAGTTGCAGCGCAACCGCGTGCGTTATCTCGACCGGGCGCGATACGAGATCGGGGCGTTGTTCTCCGACCAGTTCGAGGGCGTCGACGGCACCGTCCGCACCCACATCGAGAACCTGCTGGGTGTGTCGACGACCTGGCCCACCTGGGTGTCGCTGCGGGACGTACTGCGTTTGCCGGTGCCCGAAGCCGTCGAGGTCATGAAGCGGTCGGTGTCGGCGCTGCTCGCGGAGGCATCCGGAGCCGGCCGGCAGCAGGCGGTGGCCCGTGCTGCGCAGGAGAAGGCCGCGGTCGCACCGCACCGGAGGGCGCAGCAGTCCCGGCCGGTGCCGGCGATGACACCGCGGGAACAGGTCGTCGTCCCGGCCTGAGCATCAGAGCGTGTCGGTCGGTTTCCGACCGGCGCGTGCCGAGAGAAAGGTCTCGACCGCAGGCAGCGCGGCCGAGACCGTCTCGGCATGGTCCACCCCGCGCAGGATCGCGAGTCGCGCACCGGGGACGGTGCGCGACAACGCGCGGGTGTCCTCCACGCGCAGGCGATCGTCCGACCCGACGACGGCGAGCACGGGCACGTCGATGCCGGCGAGCATCTCGTCGTCGATCCCCGGCTCCCGATCCGACCGGCGGAAATAGGCGGCGAGAGCCTGCGCGTCGTTCTTCAGGAAGGCCGAGCGCGTCGCGGGATCGACCGGCGTGCGACGCCGCTCCTCCCAGGCACGGACGAAACCGTCCATGCCCTCGCGCTCGAGCACGTCGACGGTGCCGGGGAAGAACATCGCGTCCATCGATCCCGCCTGGGGGCGTGCGCTCCCGCCGAGCAGCGTCAGACTCGACAGTCTGTCCGGAGCGTCGACGGCGAGCGCGAGTCCCGCACGGGCGCCGAACGAATAGCCGACGTAGTGCACCCGGTCGACCCCGGCCGCATCCAGGACGGCCAGCAGGTCCCCGACGATCGCGTCCATCGCGTAGGCGTCCTCGTCGTGAGGGGTGTCGCTGCGGCCGTGCCCACGCAGGTCGGGCATGACCAGCCGGAAATCCCCGCTGAGCGCCTTCACGTAGCCGAAGGCCCGCCACACCGCCGACGACAGGGCACTGCCGTGGACCAGCAGCACGGCCGGTGCCCCCTCGGGACCTGCCGTGGTGAACCGGATCCGGGTGCCGTCGGCGGGATTCGTCGCGTGGCTCATCCCAGCAGTATCGCCGAACGGCTCACCGCCCGAGCTCGACCGACCGATCCACCTCCACCTCCTCCAGGAATCGTTCGTCGTGCGAGACCACCACGAGCGCACCGCTGTAGGCACGCAGGGCCTGGGTCAGGTGCGCGAGACCGGCCAGGTCGAGGTTGTTGGTGGGCTCGTCCAGCAGCAACAACTGCGAAGCGGGATCGGCCGCGAGCACGATCGCGAGCGCGGCCCGCAGTCGTTCCCCACCCGACAGTGCCCCCACGGCGACCTCGGCGTGCCGGCCGCGGAACAGGAAGCGCGCCAGACGTGCCCGCACCTGCTGCGGAGTCAGGTGCGGCGCACGATCCTCGGCGTTCTCCGCGACCGAACGATCGTCGTCGAAGATGTCGAGCCGCTGCGGGAGCAACGCGAAGGGAACGTGGGGTTCCGCCTCGACGATGCGGTGCAGCAGGGTCGTCTTCCCCGACCCGTTGGGGCCGCGCAGCGCGATCCGTTCCGGCCCGACGATCTCGAGCGGTGCGTCCGCCACACGCCGGCCGGGTGGAACCGCGGTTCCGGGCAGGTCGATGCGGATCTCCGGATCGTCGCGCACGGCGTCCTTCGCGCGATCGAGGTTCTCCCGTGCAGTGGTCAGATCCTCCTCGTGCTCACGGCGGAATCGCCCGGCGGATTCCTGCGCCTGCCGTTTGCGCGCGCCCATGACGATCTTGGGTTCGCGCTTCTGCTCGTACATCTTCTGCCCGTAGCGTTGCCGCCGGGCGAGCGTGACGTGCGCCGCCGCCAATTCGCGTGCCTGGCGCCGCACGTCGTTACGGGCGTCCCGCACTGCGGCCCGTGCCGCCTCCTGCTCCTCCGCGACGATCCGTTCGTACTCGCCGAATCCGCCGCCGAACAGGCGCAGAGCCCCGTTGCGCAGTTCGGCGATCGAGTCCATGCGGTCGAGCAGTTCCCGGTCGTGCCCGGCGACGAGCACCGTGCCGGGGAACCGGTCGAGCGCATCCTGCAGGCGCGCACGTCCGTCGGCGTCGAGATTGTTCGTCGGCTCGTCGAGCAACAGCGCGTCCGGCTCGTCGAGCAGGCGTGCGGTGAAGGCGAGCAGCACCGTCTCCCCGCCGGAGAGCTGACCGACGGTGCGGTCGAAATCCCCGACGTCGTGCAGGATCCGGTCGAGGCCGACGCGATGCATGAGCGCAAGAGCGCGGTCCTCGATGTCCCACCGATCGGCTACGACCTCGAAGTCCCGATCGTCGAACGATCCTGATTCGATGCGGCGCAGGGACTTTCGGATATCTCCGATGCCGAGGACGGAATCGACCGGCACCGTCGGATCGAGGGTCACGTCCTGAGGGAGGTAGGCGACCCGTCCCCGCACCGTCGACGAACCGGAGGTCGGGCGGAGTTCACCCGCGATCAACCGGAGCAGGGTGGTCTTCCCACTTCCGTTGCGTCCCACCAGGCCGATCCGCCCCGCCGGGACGACGGCGTCGAGATCCTGCACGGCGATGGTGCCGTCCGGATGGGCGTAGGAGAGTGCGGACAGCGTGATACCGGATGAAGACATGATGGCTCCCGAAGGGTGAGGGTCGATTGCGCGAGTGCGCGGGGGACGGGACCTCTCACAGGAGCAACGGACTTCTCCGATCGACGGGTACGGGATGCGAACACCATGGTGAGCCCGCACCGTCCGGGATGCAACCGAATATTTCACCCCGACTCCTACCTGCGATAACAGGCACGGGCTCGAAAGTGCAGGCATGATCGGGACCGTGTGGATCCGACTGATCGGTATGGGAGTCGCGACAGTCACGGTGCTGTCGCTGTCGGCGTGTGCCCTCGGCCCCGATCAGCCCGAGACGATCGCGGAGGAGTTCGCTGCCGCTCTCGACGCCGGCGACGTCTCCGGAGCGGCAGCGCTGACCACCGATCCGGTAGCCGCGGAGTCCGCGATCGATGTCCTCTTCGCCGGCCTCGGCCACGACGACCCGACCGTGAGTGTCGCGGGGACGGGCGACGGCGACACCTTCGACCTCGACGTGACGTGGAACTTCGGGGAGGGCCGCGACTGGTCGTACCGCACCACCGGCAGCGCGACGGAGGACCCCGAGGCCGACGCGTGGCGGGTCCGCTGGGACCCCACGGTGCTGTCACCGGAACTGGCGGGCGGCGCGTCGCTGGAGTATCTGACCACCGTCGGCGCCCCGCCGACGATCTTCGACCGGGCCGGGCGGCCGCTCATGGGGGAGCAGGTCGTCACCGTCGTGAACCTGGATGCCACCGCCGATCCCGCCGCGGTCGCTCCCGTGCTGGCCACGGTCGTCCCGACGATCACGGCGGAGAGTCTCGCCGAGCAGGTCGCGGTGGCCGCCGGCGGCGCTGCGGGAGTGATCACGCTGCGTGAGGAGGACCTCGCACCGATCGAGGATCGCCTCGCCGCGCTGCCCGGCGTGACGCTCGTGCCGCAGACCCGTCTGCTCACCACCGAGCGCGACCTCGCCTCGCCCGTGTGGTCCGGCCTCGCCGAACTGTGGCAGGAGGGGCAGGACGCCTCGGCCGGCTGGGTGATCCGGCGGGTCGCGGCGGACGGCGCGACGAGCCAGGTCGCCGGCGAAGCCGGACCGGAGGCACCCGACCTGACCAGCACGATCGACCTCGACCTGCAGCGACGGGCCGAGGAGGTCCTCGCGGGTTTCGACACGCCCGCGGTGATCGTCGGGATCGAACCCTCGACGGGCGCGATCCGCACGATGGCCCAGAACGACGCGGCCGACGCCGAGGGGCCGATCGCCGCGACCGGCCTCTATCCGCCGGGGTCGACGTTCAAGGTGGTGACGACGGCGGCGGCGCTCGATGCCGGGCTCGCCGAACCCGACACCGTGCTGCCGTGCCCGGGCGTCGCCTCGGTCGGCTCACGAACGATCCCGAACGACGAGAACTTCGATCTCGGCCCCGTGCCGCTGCACACCGCGTTCGCGTTCTCGTGCAATACGACCATGGGGCAGCTCGCTCTGGACCTGCCGCCCGACGCCCTGCGCGCCACCGCGGAACGCTTCGGTCTCGGCATCGATTACGTCACGCCCGGTCTCGTCACGGTCACGGGTAACGTGCCGGTCGCAGACACCGATGCTGCCCGCGTGGAGGCAGCGATCGGACAAGGTCGGGTGACGGCGTCGCCGTTCGGGATGGCGCTGGTCGCAGCCTCGGCGGCGAACGGCCGCACGCCGGTTCCGACGATCGTGGAGGGGCAGCCGGCGACCGCGGATCGGGAGGCCGAACCGATGCCCGGGGACGTGCTGACGGCACTGCGAGAGATGATGCGCGAGACTGTGATCGAGGGTACAGCCGGCACGTTGCGCGACATTCCCGATCTGACGGGGAAGACGGGGACGGCGGAGTACGGTGACAACGTCGGGGCGCACGGCTGGTTTATCGGATCACAGGATAATCTTGCCTTTGCGGTGTTCGTGTCGGGGGCGGACGGCTCCGCCCCTGCCGTCGAGGCGGCGGGTCGATGGCTGAGGGGGTAGGACGCGTGGCGCAATTGTGATGTGTTCGTGCACAACGCGTGCTGGTATCTCGTGTGACTGAAGTGAAGGTTGTTACATATGAGATTTCGTGATTGGCGGGGGAAGCGGGGGCGCATCGTCGCGCTGGCCGTGTGCCTCGTCGTGGCTGTCGTCGCTCTGACGACGGTTGTGTTCTCGGATTCTCGAAGCGAGGCGCAACGCCTCGTCGACGACTTCGTCGCCGCCCTCGACGATCGTGATGCGGGCGCAGCGGCGGCCCTGACCTCCTACCCGAACGCGGCGGAGGAAACGATCTCGCAGATGTACGACGGTCTGTCCGACGGCACCGTCGACTACGACGTCACCCAGCTGGTCGAACTCAACGACGACTCGGGATACTTCACGCTCTCCGCCGGCTGGAATTTCGGTGAGGGCAAGGACTGGTCGTATCAGGTCACCGGTTCGGTGCGGAAGCTCGCCGTCGGCTGGCGTGTGTCCTGGGACCCGGAGGTCGTCGTCCCCGACCTGTCCGGCGGACGCACCGTCCACCACGTGCGCACCGACGCCGCGCCGCCGAAGATCTTCGACCGCACGGGCCGCCTCCTCATGGAGGAACAGACCATCAACGCCGTGGTGCTCGACCCGGCGGCGATGCCCGACCCCGTCGACACCACCACTCGTCTCGCGGCGGTTCTCGAGCCGGTCGCACCCGTCATCACCGCCCAGCTGATGCAGGAGCGGATGGCGGAGAACCCCGGAAACCGGATCACCGCGGTCAAGCTCCGCGACCAGGACTACCAGTTCCTCGAGGGCGGCATCGTGTCGATCCCCGGGGTCGAGGTGCTCACGACACCCACCCTGATCAGCGCCGATCGGCGGATCTCCACGCCGCTGCTCGACTCGCTGCGCTCGGCCTGGCAGCTCGAACGCGACCGGACGGCAGGCTGGGCGGTCACCCTCGAGGATCCCGAGGAGGGCCCGATCCAGGTGGCGGGCTTCCAGGGCCCGCCGCCTCCGGACCTGCAGGCGACCGTCGACTCCCAGGTGCAGCTCGCCGCGAAGGAAGCGGTCGTCACCGCAGGTACCCCGGCCGCGGTGGTCGCCATCCAGCCCTCGACCGGTGGCATCCTCGCCGCCGACGTCAACAACTGGGCCATGGAACTCGGTCCCGTCATCACCCACGGTCTCTACCCGGCCGGCGGCGTTCTCGATCCGGTCCGGCTCGCGGCCGGCCTCGAGCGCGGCGTCGATCCGAACGACGTGGGATCCGATGACGTCGCCTCGACCGCCCGTCGCCTCGGCCTCGGCGTCGACTACGACGTGCCGGGCTTCGAGTTCGAGACCTCGCAGATCGGGCACAACCGCTCCGGAGTTGTCCAGTTCGCCGGATCGGATTCCGACGAGAACCTGATCACGCCGCTCGGCGCCGCGGTGCTGGCCGCCTCGGTCGCACGGGGCAGCGTCGCTGCCCCGACGATCGTGCAGGGCCAGGAGACGGTCGTCCACGACGCCCCCGAGGCGCTGCCCGGTTCTGTGATCGACGCCCTGCGCGGCATGATGATCGACAACGTGCAGAACGGTCCGGCGTCCTTCCTCCGCGGACACGCCGGTCTCGCGGGTATCGCCGCGGCGAGCGGTGAGGACCGCTGGTTCTTCGGCTACACCGGCGGCGACCTGGCCTTCGCGGTCTTCGTCGCCGATGCCGACGGCGGCGACCGCGCGATCAAGATGGCCGACACCTTCCTGCGCAAGCTCGGAGAACCCCTGCTCGGGGAGTGATCGGCCGGAGGCCGGTCCATGGTGCGCTGATCGGCCGGAGGCCGGTCCATGGTGCGCTGATCGGCCGGAGGCCGGTCCATGGTGCGCTGATCGGCCGGAGGCCGGTCCATGGTGCGCTGATCCGCCGGAGGCCGGTCCGCGGCGTACAGGTACGTTGAGCGACCGTGACCGTCCTCGACCTGGCACTGCTCGTGGTTTCCGGATTCTTCGCGGGTGTCGTCGGGTTCGTCACCGGCCTGGCGTCGATCGTCTCGTATCCGGCGTTGCTCGCCGTCGGCCTCCCGCCGGTCGCGGCGAACGTCACCAACACTGTCGCGATGGTCGGTGTGGGTGTCGGGGCGCTGACCAATTCGGCGCGGGAGGTCGTCGACACCGGCCCCCGCGTGTGGTGGTGGACGCTCTACGCCGCGCTCGGCGGCGTGGTCGGCGCGGCTGTCCTGCTCGTCGCGCCGCCCGACTCGTTCGAGGCGATCGTTCCGGGTTTCGTCGCGCTCGCCGCTCTCGCGCTGCTGCTCCAACCACGCATCCGCACCCTGGCCGGCGGTCGCGACCTGCCGCGGGTGTTCTCCGTGGCGGTCTTCGTCGTCGCGGTCTACGGCGGATACTTCGGTGCCGGCGCCGGCGTCGTCTTCTACGCGCTGGTGCTTATCTGCACGTCCGAGCAGATTTGGCGCGCGAGCATCCTCAAGAGCTACCTGCTCGGCGTCGCCAACCTGGTCGCGGCGATCGGGTTCGCAGTCTTCGGACCCGTGCACTGGGGTGCGGCGGCCGCCATGGCCGTCGGCGCGTTCGCGGGTGGCTACTGCGGTCCGCCGCTCGTGCGGCGCATACCCCCGAACCTGCTGCGCGTGGGTGTCGCGCTCGCAGGGTTCGGGTTGGCGGTATGGCTCGCTCTCCGCTGAGCAGCGTCCTGTGCAGTGGTGCTACTGCACGCCGTGCATGAGCTTCTTGATGTGCGGCGCGAAGAGGGCCAGCACGATGCCCACTGCGATCGACGCTCCGCCGATCCACAGGTAGTACGGCACCTCGTTGTTCTCGTCGTAGAACCCCGCGAGGGTGCCGGCCATGGCCGTACCGCATGCGACGGACAGGTAGAACAACGCGACCATCTGCGTGTGGAAGTTCTTCGGCGCGAGCTTCGTCGACAGCGACAGTCCGACGGGGGACAGGAACAGCTCGGCGAAGGTGAACAGCAGCAGGATGAAGACCAGTCCGAGCAGCGGAGCGCTGTTGGGGCCGCCACCGGCCATGGGGATGAAGCACAGGAAGGCGATGCCCATGATGATCGTGCCTGCGGCGAACTTGATGGGCGACGAGGGCTGACGCGGTCCGAGTTTGGTCCACACGGCGGCGAAGACACCCGCGAACAGGATGATGAAGACCGGGTTGATCGACTGCACCCAGGACGGCGGGAACTCCCACCCGAACAGATTACGGTCCAGGCGTGTGTCGGCGTAGACGGCGACCATCGTGAACTGTTGCTGGAAGAGCGACCAGAACACCGCGCTCGCGATGAACATCGGGATGAACGACAGCACCCGGCTGCGCTCGACCGGCGTGATCTGCTTGCTCGACAGCATGAGGACGAAGTAGGTGATCGTCGCGATGATGGTCAGGGCGACGACGATGTCGGACATGTTGCTCGTCGTGACGAGGCCGGTCAGCGCGGCGACCGCGATGAGGACCACGGCGACCAGACCGATCCCGGCGGCTTTCGTGCGCGTCTCGGCGGGAAGCGGATGGGGTGGCACCTTGCCGATGTCGCCGAGATGCTTGCGGTAGATCGTGTACTGCAGCAGGCCGAGGAACATGCCGACCGCGGCGAGACCGAAGCCCCAGTGGAAGCCGTAACGCGTCTGTAGGAAGCCGGTGAGCAGCGGGCCGACGAGCGCGCCGATGTTCACGCCCATGTAGAAGATGGAGAAACCGGCGTCGCGTCGCGGGTCCTGCTCGTCGTAGAGATCGCCGACGATCGACGTCGCCGTGGCCTTCAGACCACCGCTACCGAACGCGACCAGCACCAGGCCGATACCCACCCCGACGAAACCGGGCAGCACCGCGAGCGCGATGTGGCCGAACATGATGAGCACGGCGCTGTAGAACAGGGTCCGTTCGGAACCCAGCAGCCGGTCGGCGATCCACGCCCCGAGAATCGTCGACAGGTAGACCGTGCCGCCGTAGGCGCCGACGATGGAGGTCGCAGCCCCCTGGCTGATCCCCAGCCCGCCCTCGGATGCCGAGTAGTACAGGTAGTAGATCAGGATGCCTTGCATGCCGTAGAAGGAGAATCGCTCCCACATCTCGACACCGAACAGGTTGGCCAGGGGTAGTGGCTGACCGAAGAACCGATGGTCGGATCGCGACCCGGTCAGAGTAGGTGGTTCCAGCGTGGACATGATCTCCACTGTTCCACCGCACGGGGCGCGAGCGCGAAAAATTCGCGTATCCCGCGGTCGCAGATCACACTTCGCGTGCGAGTGCGAGAGCTGCGACCGGAGGGTCGGTACTGGTCGGCCTCGGCGAGGTCAGTGAGCGTCGACCTTGCGGTGCTGGAGCAGTCCGACGACCACGCGCCAGCCCACCAGGAACAGGCCCAAGAAGATCGTCGCGACGATGATGAAGGCGGTTGCGGTGCCCTGACCGGTGACGGCCCGCAGCAGCATCCCCACGACGAGGGTGCTCACCCACACGAGCAGTCCGGTGGGAACGGCCGCGAAGGCGTCGAACTTGTCGCGGTAGAGCCACGCGGTGAAGAACCATCCGACGGTGAGGCCGCCGAGGAACGGCCACGCCGTTCCTGCGAGCCCCACGAGATCGAGCACTTCGTCGTGACTGGAACGACCGAGCACGGCGAATACGACGACGAGAACGACGTCGATCGCCAACGCCGGGATGTACTTCTTCACGGGTCCAGAGTAGCGGCGGCGCGGGGCGCGTCGGAATCTCCGGCGCGTGCTCTCGAGCACGATCCGGACCGGTAGAGCGGGTGGAACGCGGCAGCGCCCCTGCCGGAGCAGGGGCGCTGTCTGTGCGAGAGGGGTCAGGCCTGCAGGCCGGCCTCGATCTCGAGGGTGATGGTGATCTTGTCGCCGACGACGGCTCCGCCGCCTTCGAGCGGCATTTCGATGCTGATGCCGAAATCCTTGCGGTTGATGACGGTGGTGGCCTCGAAGCCGGCGACCGGGCCCTGGCCCATGCCGGGGTTGACGCCGTTGAACTCGAGCTTCAGGTCGACCGGGCGGGTGACGCCGTGGAGCGTGAAGTCGCCCGTGACGATGTAGTTATCACCGTCGGCACGCACGTCGGTCGAGGTGAAGGTGGCGACGGGGAACTGCTCGGCGTCGAAGAAGTCGGCGGAGCGGACGTGCGCGTCGCGGTCGGCGTTCTTGGTGTTGATCGACTTGACGTCGATCTCGGCGTTCACCGATGCGGTGCCGTCCTCGGCGACGGTGATGGCGCCGGAGAAGTTCTCGAAGGTGCCGCGAACCTTGCTGACGACGAGGTGCCGGACGGTGAAGCCCACGTTCGAGTGGACGGGATCGATGGCCCAGGTGCCGGTGGTCAGGCCGGGGAAGGTGGTGGTGGCGGTCGTCATGGTGGTCCTCCTCGATGGTCAAACTTTCAACTGCTTGTCGACAACCATGCCACCAAATAGTTGCATGCGCAACTACATCGTGAGGTGGATCACGCCGGCTCGGGATTCTCGACCGGACGACGCCGCCGCTCCAGGGCGCTGCGCTCGTGTTCTGCGCGCTCGGCGATCGGATCGATCTCGTCGGGTCCGTTGCCCCGGTACATCGCGGCGACGGTGGCCCAGCCCGCCAGGGCCACGAACGCGAAGCTCACCATCCGATACACGAAGACCGCTGCCAGCGACTGCGACGCGCTCAGCCCGGCAGCGGTGAGCGTCGCGATGAGGGTGCCGTCCACGAATCCGAGGCCGCCCGGTGCGAGCGGCACGCTGCCCACGGCCTTCGCCGCCGCGAACGCGATGAACAACCCCGCCACCGACGGGGAGCCGCCGACAGCCCAGCACGCCAGTCCGAGGCACGCGACATCGGCTGCACGGTGCACGGCCGACCACGCCACCGCGGCCACACCGTCGCGACGCGCGAGTTCGACGGACTCGAGCTGCGCGAGGGTGCGTTCGAAGACGTCGAAGCCGGTGTCCCTCGGCTTCCTCGTGATGCGGTTGACCCGACGGAGCACCCATGTGCCCGCCGCCTCGATCGACGTGGGGTTCTTCGCGACGTACCGCAGGCCGAAGATCAACGCGATCGCGCCCGCGAGCGACAACACGAGAGTGACGGGGCTGATCCGGCTGCCGACCGCGAACGCACCGATCATGCCCACCGACGCCAGGGTCACGGCCGCGATGACGCCGGAAACCGCGAGTTGCCACGAGGCGACCACGGGGGTCGCGCCCCACTTGCGGGTCTGCTTGTAGGTGAAGGCCGTGGAGAAGACCGGACCTGCGGGCAGGGTCACCGCCATCGCCGTGCTGCCGTAGATCACCGACGCCGAACGCCAGTGACCGACGCGCACCCCGCCGGCGCGGAGCAGTCGCTGCTGCACTCCCGCGAAGCCGCTGAGGGAGATCATCTGCGCCAGCACGGCCGCCGCGAACCAGCCCCAGTGCATCTCCGTGACCGCGCGCCACGAGTCGCTCATCGTCGGCCACAGGTAGATCGCCTCGACCGTCAGCAGAGCCACGAGGGCGATCGCCGACACCCACTTGATCCACCGGAACGAGCCCCGACGCGGCGTGGCGTCGGGGCATGGAGGATCGTCGTGCGGCTGCGCCACGCTGTTCACCGTAACCGACCGTCGGGTCACGAAGAGGGCGCTGTGGCCGTTCCGCGTCGTTCGCGGGTGTCGCGGGACGGACCGTCACTCGTCCGTCGAAGTGTCCGTCCCGTTCGCTTCTCCGGGGGCTCCGGGATAGCGAACCGGCCATGCGAGATGGGTCATCCGCCGCCGGCCGCGAAGCTGCACCTCGTCGCCGAGTTCCCAGTGGCTGCGCTCCTCGTCGTCCGCGAAGTACAACGCGCTCGACGACGCGAGAACCCTACTCGGACGCAGTTTCGCCAGCTCGGTCAGGCGCGAGGCCTCGTTGACCGGGTCGCCGATCACCGTGTACTCGAAGCGCTCCGCCGCGCCGATGTTGCCGGCCACCGCGAGTCCCGCCGACACGCCGATCCCGACATCGAGTCCGGTGATCTCGTCCAGAGCGAAACGCAGTTCGCGGGCCGCCGCGAGCGCCGCCGTGGGGGCGTCCGGCCGGTCGAGGGGAGCGCCGAAGATCACCAATGCCGCGTCGCCCATGAACTTGTTGACGAAGCCATGATGATGGTCGACCACCTCGACGACGACACGGAAGAACTCGTTGAGCAGTTCGACGACCTCGCTCGGCGGGCGCTCGGCGGCCGTCGCCGTCGAACCCACCATGTCGACGAACAGCACCGCGACGTAGCGCGTCTCACCACCGAGCTCGGTGCCGTACTGCAGGGCCCGGCGCGCGACGTCCTCACCGACGTGCTGACCGAACAACTCCCGCAGACGCCGGCGTTCGTCGGACTCGGCCATCATGCGGTTGAAGCCGACCTGTAGGCGTCCGATCTCACTGCCGTCGAACACCTCGACCTGCACTCCCGAGGCGCCGCGCTGCACGCGTTCGATCGCCCAGCGCAACTGCTTGATCGGGTCGGAGATCTGCGCCGACGTCAGCAGCGACAACACGAGCGCGAGACCGATCGACGTCACCGCGAGAGCGAGCACGGACAGGGCGAGCGCGTCGGCGTCGAAGTCGGTGTTGGCGCTCAACTGCGTCACGCACAGCAGCACGATCCCGGCGACCGGCATGAGCGTGCCCAGGCCCCAGGTCATGGCCAGGCGCGTGCCGACGCCGGGAGCCATCGTCCGGTCGAAGTTTCCCTCGCTCAGCGCCCGCGCGGCGACCGGCCGCAGGATGCGTTCACCGAGCATGTAGGTGAAACCGAAGGTGCTGGTCGCGGCCATTGCGACGGTGACCGAGACCGCCACCGCGAGCGACGGCATCTCCTCGGCGGTGAGGAAGACGAAGAGCACGCCGCCGAGCAGCCACAGACCGAGGTGCACGATCGCCTGTCGCAGCGGGGCGTGCAGGGCCGCCATCTGTTCGGCCCGGGTGGGCGGGCCGCCGCGGAGCTGCCACCGGACGACAGAGCGCAGCGTGATCGCTGCGGCGCCGAGGCTCACGATGCCGGCGAAGACCAGGTACACCGCGAAGACCGCGAAGTTGCGGACCCGATCCGCGATGATGGCGTCGGTCTCGGCGATGGGGATGCCGTACCGGACGAAGGCGAACACGAGCATCGCACCGAACAGGTTCGACGCGCCCATGGAGACCATGTAGAGCGGCCAACGACTCCGCAAGGTGGCGGCGACAGCTCGGTACGACCTCAGCACGACTTCAAATCAAACCACTGTGCGGACGGTCACAGGATGGGGCGGTCACTGTTGGAGGCGCGGAGTGGTTGGATTCACTCGCCCCACCTACTGCGACGAAAGGTGCGAAACGTACACATGAGGCCGCCTCCGACCGGTCCCGACGCGGATGCACCCCTGTGGCGGGCCGCCCAGGTCTTCCGGCTCGTGACCGTCGCATATGCGGTGGGATCGCAGTTCTCGACCGTCGTGAACTACACCCGTCCGGGCTTGTCGTGGTTCTTCACCGGGGTACTCGTGACGTGGTCGCTCGTCTCGGCGGTGTTGCTCTCCCGCGAGGCACGACTGCGCCGCACGGTCACCGTGGTGGACCAGATCCTCGCCGTCGCGTTGATGGCGGCGACCCGACTGGTCGCCGACCACGACTGGTACAGCAACCACCAGACCATGCCCACCACGCTGTGGGTCGCCAACGCCGTGCTGTCGGCCGCGATCCTCGGCGGTCCGCTCACGGGCATCGGCTCGGCGCTGCTGATGTCCGTCGTCAGCGCGGTGGTGCGCGACCAGATCAACCTCGACCTGTGGCGCGACGCGACGGCGCCGGTGCTCGTCGCGTGCGGTGTGGCAATGGGTTTCGCCACCACCACCGCGCGTAGTGCGCACCGGCAACTCGAGCAGGCCGTGCGCGTGGCAGCGGCCACCGAGGAACGGGACCGGCTCGCCCGGCAGGTGCACGACGGCGTGCTGCAGGTGCTCGCGCTCGTGCAGCGGCGCGGACTCGAGCTGGGCGGTGATGCGACGGAACTCGCCGAGTTGGCCCGCGAACAGGAGACCGCGCTGCGCCAGCTGATCTCCGAACAGGACACCGACGTCGACCGCGGCGGTGAGCATGCCGACCTCACCGCCCTCGTCCGGGCCAGGGCCGGGACCGGTGCGACGGTGTCCGCGCCCGCCGGCCCGATCATGATCCCGCGGGATCGAGCGGAGGAACTCGCGGCGCTCACGACAGCGGCGCTGTCGAACACGCAACTGCACGCCGGCGCCGGTGCCGCCGCCTACATCCTCCTCGAAGATCTTGGCGACGAGATCGTACTCAGCATCCGGGACGACGGCGTCGGGATCGAACCGGGCAGACTCGACGAAGCTCGCGAACAGGGACGCATGGGGGTGTCCAAGTCGATCGTCGGGCGAGCGGAATGGCTCGGCGGCGTCGCACTGCTCGACAGCGATGTAGGCGAAGGAACCGAATGGGAGATCCGGGTACCGAAGGGGAATGAGTGGCCGAGCTCAGCGCGGAAACACACGAGAACAGCACA
The DNA here is from genome assembly GCF_001665495.1 of Rhodococcus sp. 852002-51564_SCH6189132-a. NCBI lineage: Bacteria > Bacillati > Actinomycetota > Actinomycetes > Mycobacteriales > Nocardiaceae > Rhodococcus > Rhodococcus sp. 852002-51564_SCH6189132-a. Next base: position 38,071 of record NZ_LZMJ01000084.1, on the reverse strand, counting down.
GAGGAACGCAGCACCGTCAGCGTGATGGTGGTCGACGACCACCCGATCTGGCGCAACGCCGTCGGACGTGACCTCGAGGAGGCCGGGTTCACCGTCGTCGCCGAGGCCGACGGTGTCGCGAGCGCCGCGCGCCGTGCCGCCGTCGTCCGCCCCGACGTCGTGCTCATGGACATGGCGATGCCCGACGGCACCGGCACCGAGGCGACCCGCGCGGTCCTCGAGGTCTCCCCGGACAGCCGGGTGCTGGTCCTGTCGGCGTCCTCCGAACGCGACGACGTCCTCGGCGCGGTCAAGGCGGGCGCGTCCGGCTATCTCGTGAAGAGCGCCTCGGTGCACGAACTCGTCGACGCCGTCCTCGCGACCGCGCGGGGACAGGCCGTCTTCACCCCCGGACTGGCCGGGCTCGTGCTCGGCGAGTACCGCCGGATGTCGAACGACGTCGCCGACCGGAGACCCCCACCGACCCTGACCGGCCGGGAGACCGAAGTGTTGCGTCTCGTCGCGAAAGGGTTGTCGGCGAAACAGATCGCAGCGCGACTGACGCTCAGCCACCGCACGGTGGAGAACCACGTCCAAGCGGCGCTACGCAAACTGCAGCTCGCCAACCGCGTCGAACTCACCCGCTACGTCATCGAACAGGGCCTCGAATAGCGCCCCGCACAGTGGCTCCGACGACTTCGGAGGCATACCGTTCGTCCCGTTAAGCTCAGGGCATGGAACCGAAGGATCTGCGGGTGTCGGACGCCGAGCGCGAGCACGTCGGCGAACTTCTGCAGCGGGCGGTCGGGCAGGGAATGCTCTCGCTCGGAGAGTTCACCGAACGGATGGACACCGTCCTCGCGGCCAAGACCCGAGGCGACCTGAACCAGGTGCTCGTCGACCTGCCCGGTATCCAGATCCGGCCCGAGTTCCAGGAGCAGAATCTGCCGGGCATGTCGCAGGCGCACTATCCGGCGCCGAGTGCGGCCGGCTTCCCCGCGCCGAGTGCAGCTGCTTTCCCCGCGACCGGCCAGAGCGCTCCTCTCGTGATCAAGGGCCGCGTCTCCGGCATCGAACGCAAGGGTCGCTGGCACGTGCCGCCCGCCGTCGTTCTCGACACCGTCGCGTCCTCCGTGACCCTCGATTTCACCGAAGCGGTGATGCAGACGCAGGTCGTGCGGATCGACGTGAGCGACTACCTCAGCTCGATCAACATCGTGCTCCCCGCCGAGGCCACGGCCGACGTCAACGGCGTCGAGAACGTCGCGTCGAGCGTGTCGTCGAAGGTGCGCGGCGGAGCGCCGTACGGACCGCTGCACGTCGTGGTGACAGGCAAGGTCCGCGGCGGGAGCTTCAACGTCACCCATCCGCTGTCCACGCGGCTGCGGAAGTTCTTCAACGGCAGCTGACCCCGGAAACACTCGAGGCGACCCGCTCTGCGGGTCGCCTCGAGTTCGTTCGTCAGATCAGTCGCGACGCTGCCGGGCGATCAGCTCACTGACGCTGATCGAACGGCCGCTGTCGGGACCGTGGCGTCCACGCCTCCGCGACTCCGCGTCGTTCTGCTCCGGCTGCGATTCGTCCGCTCGCGCTTCCGGCCGCTCGCCGGCCGGGCGGGGCGGCTGCTCCGGACCACGGGACCGGGAGGGCAGAGGCGGACGGGGACCGTTCTGTGTCGGCGGCTGCATGCCCTGCGTCGGCGGCTGCTGAGTGCCCGGCACGGGCGGTCGGGCAGGTCCCTGCGCCGGAGGTCGCTGGGCCTCCGATGTCGGGGGACGTTGCGAGTCCGGCGCCGAGGGGCGCGGTGCGTCGGAAGTGGGCCTCGGTCGCTGGGCCGAAGACTCCCCGCCGGGCGACGTACGGCGCAACTGCGACAGCCAGTTCTCGATCGCCTGCGGATCCCGTCCACGACCGGTGCCGGGTTCGCTCGGACGCGGAGCCGGGGCACCGGGCAGAGCTTCCGCATCGCCCGGGACAGCGGGCGGTCGGATGAAGGACTGCGGCAGCGGCGGCGGAACCTCCCCGCGCTGACGGCGGGGGAGCGGAGGCACCGACGACGGCGACGACGGGTCGGACGCACCGCGCTGTGTCTGATCGAGCGCACCGCGCTGTGTCTGATCGAGCGCACCGCGCTGTGTCTGATCGAGCGCACCGCGCTGCGTGACATCGCGCTGCGGCATCTCGGGGGCACGACGTTCGGGCTTCTCCGGGACACCCTTCTCCGGGCCTCCGAGCCCCGGAAGAGCCGAGCCGTTGCGCTCGTCCACCGGCGGCCGACCCTCCGGGCGACGACGCGGCTCCGGGATCGGACGCGACGGACGCCCCGGACCCGTACCGGGCTGCACCGGACGGCTCGCCGGCATCGGACGCCCGGCTGCGGGCGGCACCCGTTCGCCGTTCCGCGGAGCAGCAGGGGGACGACCGGACGCGGGCGCGGCCGGACGGACCGGGGGGCGGCCCGGGGCCTGCCGTCGCACCGGCGGCGGCGTGAGATCGCGGAGCTTGCGCTGTTCGGCGGCCGGCCTCGGCGGAGCGATCTTGGGCAGCGGCTGCGTGAGGTCGGAGCCGCCCTCGAAGGCACCTGCCGGGAAGCGGTGCGCGCCCGTGGCCGCGACCGTCGCCGGCCCGAACATGCCGACGGTGATGAGCTCGGGAACGTCCTCGGGCATCAGTTCGTCGGCGAGGATCGGCTCGCCCAAGCCGATCTTCTCCTGGATCCGCTTCATCCACGCCGGAGCCCACCAGCAGTCGTCGCCGAGCAGCTTCATCACGGCGGGCACGAGGAACATGCGGATGACGGTCGCGTCGATGATCAGCGCGGCGATCATGCCGAACGCGATGTACTTCATCATCACCAGCTCCGAGAACCCGAAGGCACCGGTGACGACGATGAGGATCAGGGCGGCCGCGGTGATGATGCGACCGGTGTGGGCGGTACCGATACGGATCGACTCGGTGGTGCTCGCCCCCATCGATCTCGCCTCGACCATTCTGGAGAGCAGGAACACCTCGTAGTCGGTCGACAGGCCGTACACGATCGCGATGATCAGCACGAGCACCGGCGACATGATCGGCCCCGGGGTGAAGTTGAGCAGGTCGGCGCCGTTGCCGTCGATGAAGATCCAGGTGAGGATGCCCAGCGTCGAGCCGAGACCCAGGGCGCTCATCAACACGGCCTTGACCGGCAGCACGAGCGAGCCGAACGCCAGGAACATCAGCAACGTCGTCAACAGCACGACGACCACGACCATCAGCGGCAGGGTCTCGAGCAGGGCCCCGATGGAGTCCTGCTCGATCGCCGGGGTGCCGCCGACGAGCACTTCGACACCCTCGGGCCATTCGGCTGCGTGCAGGTACTCGACGGTGTCGGCGGACTCGTTGCGGTCGGTCAGACCGGCCTTGAGCACACGGACGCCGTCCTTCGCGGGGCCGGTGATCTGGAACTTCTCGACGAGGCCGGGAGCTTCGCTGGCCGTCGTGATGATCTTGTTGAGGTCGCCGCCCTCGGCGCCGCGGACCACGAGCTTGACCGGCTCGGCGCGCTGGCCGGGGAACAGTTCGTCGAAGGTCTCCTGCGCGACGCGCGTGGGGTGCTCGGGCGGCAGGTAGGTCTCGTTGATGCCGCCGAACTTGATGCCGGTCAGCGGCATGATGAGCAGCAGCAGGCCGATGACCGTCGGGATGGTCACCTTCATCGGGTTGACCATCACCCAGCGGCACAGGCGGCCGAGGAAACTGTTCTCGACCTGCTCGTTCGACTGGATCTGCCCGAAGCGTTTCATGCCGAACTTGTCGATGCGCCTGCCGAGGATGCTCAGGATGGCGGGCAGGATCGTGATCGACAGCAGGGCAGCCAGTGAGACCGCCGAGATCGCGCCGTAGGCGACCGACTTGAGGAAGCCCTGCGGGAACAGCACGAGGCCACCGAGGCTGGTGACGACCATCGTCGCCGAGAACACCACCGTGCGACCTGCAGTGACGACGGTGCGTCGCACCGCCGCCGGGGTGTCGTAACCTTCGGCGAGTTCCTCACGGAACCGCGACACCATGAACAGGCCGTAGTCGATCGCCAGGCCCAGGCCGATCAGTGAGACGACCGGTGCGACGAACGAGTTGACCTCGGTGAAGTTGGTGATCAACCGGACGATGCCGTTTGCCGCGACGATCGTGAGACCACCGGTGATCAGCGGGAGAGCGGCCGCGACGACGCCACCGAAGACGAAGAACAACAGGATGCCGACGGCCGGGATCGCGAGGATCTCCATGCGCTTGATGTCGTTGGCCATCGTGTCGTTCAGTGCGCCGGAGATCGGCTGCAGACCGGCGAGCTGCACGTCGACGCCGTCGATGTAGAAGGCGTCCTTGATCTCGCGGAAGTTGCCGGTCAGCTCCGTGTCGTCCTCGCCGGCGATCGCGACCGACGCGATCGCGTGCTGACGCGACGGATCGGCGAGCGACGGCAGCGACGGCGCGTCGTCGGTGGGCCAGTACGCACCGTTGATCTTGAGGATTTCGTCGGGATGCTCGGCGACCAGCGAGTTCAGGCTGTCGGTGACCTTCGCCGCGAACTCGGGATCGTCGACCGTGCTGCCCTCGGGTGCCGTGTACAGCACCAGCACGTCGCCCGCGGTGTCGCGGCCGAAGGTGCCGTCGGCGAGCTTGGCAGCGGCGACGGACTCCGAACCGGGATCGTCCCAGCCGCTCTGGCTGAGGTGATCGTTCAGGCTCAGCCCGTACCCGGCGAGCGCGAGCAACCCCGCGACCATCACCGCAATGACGGTGAAGCGCGCGCGGTAGACGAGCTCTCCCCAACGGTCGAACACGTAAGTCTCCTATTCGGCGACGCTCTTGCGCCCCACCAGGAGAGCAGAAAGCGGTCGGAACGGCTGCAGCCAGGCACCCTCGTCGGGCAGCGATTCCAGGCTGACGCGGGGCAGCGGTTCGCGGAACACACCGGGAATGTCCTCGAGATCGAGGAACTGGATGATCTCGGAGGTCACCGCCCAGCTGGCGTGCTCGCGGAAACCGAGCACCTGGGTGGCGATGCCCTCCTGTGCGAGCCGCTCGAGGGGTTCACGGAACGCCTGCCCGTCGGCGGAGGCCACCATGACACCCGCGAGACCTTCCCGGTGCCTCAGCTCGATGTGGTCCAGCATGTCGGAGTCGACATCGCTGTCCTCGTCGATCTTCGGTTTGGCGAACACCGCGAAGCCCACATTACGCAAGGCCTCGACCCAGGGGCGGACGACGTCCGCGCTGCCGGGGGCGATATTGGTGAACACCGTGGCTTCGGGTTCGAGGGTCGCGGAGTGCAGACGCGACAGTTCGGCGGTGCGTCCGAGCAGCCACCGGCCGAGAGCGTCGAAGCGCGGGCGGTAGGCCGCGGTGGGCCGGCCGCCGAGGATCGCGCCGAGGCCCATGTCGAGGTTGGGTGCGTCCCAGACGAGCAGGACCTTTCGGACCGGCTCGACACCGTCGATCGCGGAGGGGTCGGTCACGCCGGGAAGCTCTTCATGGACACTCATGCTCCGATCTTCCCCCAGACGAACTCGTTGATAGCGCTACCCACCTGGTGTGCCTTGTCCTCGAACTTGGTGACGGGGCGTTCGAGGCTGATCGGGGAGGTGCCGGTGAAGCGGGCGAGGCGCGGTTCGGCATCGCCCACCTCGGCGATGGCCTCGGCGTAATCGGCGTGGTCGGTGGCCACGTGCAGCACTCCACCGGGCTTCAATCGGTCGGCGATCAGAGCGAACGTCGGGGCCTGCAGGAGTCGGCGCTTGTGGTGGCGGGCCTTGGGCCACGGATCCGGGAAGAACACCCGCACGCCGGTGAGTGACGCGGTGGTCAGCATCTTCTCGAGCACCTCGACGGCGTCGCCGCGCAGGATCCGCAGGTTTCGGATCGGCGCGTCGGTGTTGCAGCTGCGTTCGATGTTCTGCAGTGTCTGGGCGATGCCGGGCTTGTAGACCTCCACGGCGATGAGGTTCACCTCGGGCTCGGCTTGGGCCATAGCGACCGCGGCGGTTCCTGTTCCGGATCCGATCTCGAGGACGAGGGGCGCGGAGCGACCGAACCAGGCGTCGACGTCGAGCGGTTCGTCGCCGACTTCCTTGCCGAGTTCGGGCCAACGACGGTCCCAGCACTGCTGCTGGGGGTCGGTCAGCGATCCACGGCGGGACCGGAAACTCGTCACCCTGGGGTATAGGCGGTTCCCGCGGGTCGGGCGCTCCTCGAGCGTCTCGGTGGTGTGCTGATCGGCTTCGTTCACCGGTCCATTGTCGCGTATTCCGAGAGTGTGTGGCGGGAGTGACCTGAGTGGCCACAGTGTTTTCTCAGGGAAGCATTCGTTCGGCTGCCTGTCAGCGATCTCTCTGCGACAATTTCCGCCGACGATCGGGGGATCATGACGGGGGAGTTGTGGCACCACCTCGCCGCGCAGGTCGAACAACTGGATGCGCAGGCAGGGCGGTTGATTCGCAGGGCGCTGACCGAGCATACGGCCGCGCTGCGGGTGCAGGTCGCGGGGCGGGCCGGGACCGGCCGGGAGAGCGTCGAGACGCAGGTACGCGAACTGCTGCTGCGCAGGGTCGATATCGAGGGTGGGCAGGTAGACGCGGCCGTGGGCGGAGTGGCAGTGGACACGCCGGACGGTCCCGACCCGGTCCTCGACGGTGACGTCGTCGTCTACGTCGTGCCGCGTCGTCTCGACCCGGCCGTCGCCCATCCGGCCGACCGCGCCGCGCTGACGGCCGTGGATCCTTGTCGCCTCGTCCTCGTGGTGACGGGTGGGACGGATGACAGCGAGTGCGCTCTCGTCGCGCGTGCGACGGGGGTGCCGCCGGATCAGGTGGTCGCGGTCCGTGATGAGGAACTGCTCGGGGAACGGCTCGCCGCGCGTGCGGTCGTGGCGCGCCGCCTACGTGACGAGGAGCTCGCCCGGGTCGTGGCGGGTGTCCCGGCGGCACCGCAGGTGCGCGAACTCGTCGAACAGACACTCGACCTGGTCGGGCTGGACCCGATGGAGTCCGTCGCCGCGAGACTGCGGTGACACCGCCGAGCGGACTCGTGGATCCGGCCGACGACGTCCTGCGCCGATGGAACCCGCGCGGATGGATGGGACTGCACCGGCCGGCCGCGACCGGCGTGCGGGTCGTCGGAGTGCCCGGTTCCGGCGCCGGCACGCTGGCAGCGGAGCTACGACCTCTGGGCGGGCTGGACATCACGGACGATGGCCGCGCCGTCACCCTCGTGGTGTTCGACCCGTCGGCGACGATCGGCCGCACCGAACTCGACCTCGTCCGCTCGGCGGCAGCCGAGTCGATCGAGGTCGTCTGCGCACTGACGGGCATCGACCGCTTTCCCGACTGGCGTGCGGTCCGCGACGCCGACGTTGAGATCCTGCAGCGGCACGCATCCTGGCTGCCGAGGGTCGTGGTCCTGCCCGTGAGCGCCGCGGCCGCTCGGCGGGCACGCGAACTCGAGGACGACGCGAGCGAGGCGGTCCGGCAGACCCTGCTCACCGCGTCCGGACTCGTCGAACTGCGGGACGTCCTGGCCGCCACGGTCCGGTCGTCGCACGACCCGCGACGAGCACGCGCCGCGGTCGTCGCCGCCACCCGGCCGATGATCGAGGAGGAGATCGGACGACTGAGCGCGGAGGACGAGGAAGGGGGCCTGCGTGCGGAGCGCTCCCGCCTCACCGTCGCAGCACCACCCGCGACCTCCGGCCCCGACCTGCGCCGGCTGCAGGTGACGCTGTTGCAGGAGGTCGCGATGCGCGTGCGGGCGGCGTCCACCGCCGCGGGCGAGGTGCTCGAGACCGCGGACGCGGATGCGGTGGTCACGACGATCGACACCCACGTCGACGACCTGTGTGCGCGGCTCACCGACGAGACGGCCCGGATCGCACCGGGCACTCCGGCGCCGGAACCCACGCGCACGGCCCGCCCACCGCAGACCGCGCGGTCGATGGAGGACACGCTGACGGTGGTCTTCGGTGCGTCGGCAGGCGCGGGTCTCGGCAGACTGCTCCTCACCCCGTTCGGGGACCTGCCGGGCTGGATGTCGCTGGTGGTCGCGATCGCGTGCGCGGTTCCGGCCGCCGGATGGCTGATGCGGATCCGTAGGCGAATCGCCTACCGCGACCGGATGCGGCGGTGGATCGCCGACGAGCTCGCGACCGTACGGGCGGAACTCGACACCTGGATCCGCACCCGCATCCACGAGACGGAACTGCAGTCCACCGCGCTCGCGGTCGCTGCGCGCGACCGGCACGCGACCCGCGTGCGGGAACGCGTCGCCGCGATCGACGCGGAGATCACCCGTCGCCGGGGCGAGCGGCGTGCGCGCACCGCCGCGTGCGAACGCGACCTGGCGGCACTCGGACACATCCCGGAACCGCAAGGTGCCGGGGTGCGTCCAACCGGATAGGAGCGATCCGGCGCGTGCCGGGTCGGAAAGGGGAGACGATGGCCGAATTCGCCGGCTCGGGTGGCACACCCCAGCCGTTCACCGATCCCTTCGATCCGTCCGGGTTCGATCCGTCCGAGTTGGCCGCCTGGGCCGACGAGCTCGCCCCGACGACCGACCTCGACGGTGACGGCGCCGCCGAGACGGTCGTCGCCGATACCGAGCACTGGGGAGTCGGTGGCGACTGGGGCGACGGTCTGGTGGTGGCCACCGACACCGATCTCGACGGCAGCAGTGATCGCCTCTCGGTGATCGCGGACGACGGCCGTTACGGCGTGTGGGAATACTGTCGCGAGCTCGACGGATCGGGTCGGTGGAGCCGACTGGACACAGGTAGCCTTGAATACGACGTACACCACGGAGAAGAGTCGAAGTGATTCATATCCGGCTGCGCAGCAGGGGGAGGGGACGGTATTGTGCGCAAGTTCTGAATCGTTTCTGTGAGATTTCCGACCGGCCCCGAGTGACGCCGGTCGGCATTCCGACGTTAACCTCTATGAAAAGGACATCCGGCGCCTACTTCGCCTGTTCGGCCACGGACGAAGTAGGTGGTACCCCTGCCGAGAGGGGCAAGCCCGGGTCTGCCCTCGTCCGCACAGAAGAACGTGCAGGTCGGAGGTGGGATCCCGGTTCCGGGCACACCCCAGGAGAGTTTTGATGACCTCAGCGACCATTCCCGGTTTGAACGGTACCGACGACAAGCTCCCGACCCAGCATGCCGAGTTGCTTGCCTGGGTCCAGGAGATTGCCGAGCTCACCCAGCCCGATCGTGTCGTATGGGCCGACGGATCCGATGAGGAATGGGATCGTCTGACCTCTCAGCTGGTCGAGGCAGGCACCTTCACGCGTCTGAACGACGAGAAGAAGCCGAACTCGTTCCTGGCCAATTCCGATCCGTCGGACGTCGCACGCGTCGAGTCGCGCACCTTCATCTGCTCGAAGAGCGAGATCGACGCGGGCCCGACCAACAACTGGGTCGACCCCGACGAGATGCGTGCCACGATGACCGAGCTGTACCGCGGCAGCATGCGCGGACGCACCCTCTTCGTCGTGCCCTTCTGCATGGGCCCGCTCGGAGCCGAGGACCCGAAGCTCGGCGTCGAGCTGACCGACTCGGAGTACGTCGTCGTCTCGATGCGCATCATGACCCGCATGGGCAGCGCGGCTCTCGAGAAGCTCGGCACCGACCGTCCGTTCGTCAAGGCGCTGCACTCCGTGGGTGCGCCGCTCGAGGCCGGTCAGCAGGATGTCCCGTGGCCGTGCAACGACACGAAGTACATCACCCACTTCCCCGAGACCCGTGAGATCTGGAGCTTCGGCTCCGGCTACGGCGGCAACGCCCTGCTCGGCAAGAAGTGCTACTCGCTGCGCATCGCGTCGGCCATGGCGCACGACGAGGGCTGGCTGGCCGAGCACATGCTGATCCTCAAGCTGATCTCGCCCGAGGAGAAGGCCTACTACATCGCCGCGGCGTTCCCGTCGGCCTGTGGCAAGACCAACCTCGCGATGATCCAGCCGACCATTCCGGGCTGGCGTGCCGAGACCCTCGGCGATGACATCGCGTGGATGCGTTTCGGCAAGGACGGCCGCCTCTACGCCGTGAACCCCGAGTTCGGCTTCTTCGGCGTCGCGCCGGGCACCAGCGCCGACTCGAACCCGAACGCGATGGCGACCATCGAGGCGGGCAACACCATCTACACCAACGTCGCGAAGACCGACGACGGCGACATCTGGTGGGAGGGCATCGGCGGCGAGACCCCGGCGCACCTCACCGACTGGCTGGGCAACGACTGGACCCCCGAGTCCGGCACCAACGCCGCGCACCCGAACTCGCGTTACTGCACCCCGATGTCGCAGTGCCCGATCCTCGCCCCCGAGTGGGACGACCCGCAGGGTGTGCCGATCTCCGCGATCCTGTTCGGTGGCCGCCGCAAGACGACGGTGCCCCTCGTCAGCGAGTCCTTCGACTGGCAGCACGGCACCTTCCTCGGCGCGACCCTGTCGTCCGAGCAGACCGCCGCGGCAGAGGGCAAGGTCGGTAGCGTCCGTCGCGACCCGATGGCGATGCTGCCCTTCCTCGGCTACAACGCCGGCGACTACCTGAACCACTGGATCACGCTCGGCAAGAACGCCGACGAGGACAAGCTGCCGAAGATCTTCTACGTCAACTGGTTCCGTCGCGGCGACGACGGCCGCTTCCTGTGGCCCGGCTTCGGCGAGAACTCGCGCGTGCTCAAGTGGATCGTCGACCGCATCGAGCACAAGGCCGGCGCGCAGTCCACGCCGATCGGCTACGTGCCCAGCGCCGCCGACCTCACGCTCGACGGTCTCGATGTCGATCCCGCCGACGTCGACGAGGCCCTGAAGGTCGACGTCGAGGAGTGGAAGTCCGAGATCGACGGCATCGCCGAGTGGTTCGAGTTCCTCGGTGAGAAGGTGCCCTCGGGCATCCGCGACGAGTTCGAGGCCCTCAAGCAGCGCCTCGGCTGAGTCCGTACACGACGACGAATGCCGTTCCCGGTTTCCCGGGGGCGGCATTCGCCGTCTGTGGGGTGAAATCCGGGAAATCGTTCACAGCGGACATCTCGTCTCGGTTGTGCCACGCCGACCGGTGACGTAGTTCGACGATGCACTGCAACTACTTCCGTCGGCGAGCGGGTCGTCTCGTGCGTGGTTCGAGTCGTATCGGTCGGAAGTGTGCGGCACTGGTGGGGCGACGGCGCTGGCCTGGGCGCTCCTGGCGGCACCCGCCACCGCACAGAGCGAAGAGCAACTTCGTCGGCGGACGTCGTTCTTGACGAGAAGACCACGGTGGCAGCGGCTTACACGCTGGCGCAATTGCCCCGGTACTCGGAACTTCCCCGAACGGCCCCGCCACCGAGGCGCGGCGGCCTCCGGGTTCCGTGGGGTGTGGTCGTCGACGGCAACGACAACATCTGGGTCGCGAAATTCGCCGGCCGGGCCGTCTCCCAGTTCTGCGGCAGCAGGGCAGTGGCCTACCGCCCCGTAACCACCACGGGCGCACCGATCTCCCCGGGCGTCACCGGCTACGGACTCGACGGCCTCGTGCACAACACCGGCATCACGATCGACCAGGCCGGGAACGTGTGGGTGGCGAACAGTTGGAAGCAGATCCCGATCCAGACCAATCCCGGCGGCTCCGAGATGGTGGCCTTCGTCGGGGCCGCCGCGCCGGTGACGCCCTGACCTCGACGTCTGGACCGCTGTCGAGGCAGAGGTCCAGTGCAGGTCGTCGTCAACCTCGGCTGGTTCAATCCGACACGAGTTCCATGACGTGGGGAAAGCGTTCGCGAACGGCGCGGTCCACATCCGATTCTTCGATGCGTGCGAGTTGCTGTGCCGAAAGGGCCTTCAAGTCGGTGCAGGTCGAGACGATGCGTAGGTCCCGCTCTTCGATGGCCGATTCCAGGAGGTTGCGGATGAACCGAGCGTTGCCTTCGCGGTCGATGAGAGAACGTGTAGACCCCTTGGTCGACGTCTCGTTCGCCGTACACAGCACTGCGGCGATACGTTCGATCTCTGTGGCGGCGGACGGATCCAGATCGGCGCCGTAGACGCCGCCGGCCATCCGGTTCGCGATCTCTGCCAGCTCTGTCGCAGAGTACGAAGGAAACCTGATGTGTCGCGAGAACCTGCTCTTCAGACCCTCGTTTCGGTTCAGAAAAGTGGTCATGGCATCTTCATAGCCTGCCACAATGACCACCATGCGGTCGCGATTGTTCTCCATCGTCGCGAGTAATCCGTCGATCACCTTGCCTCCGGCTGCGTCTCCACCGATCCAGCCGTCGTGGTACAGCGAGTACGCCTCGTCGATGAACAGGACGCCGTCGACTGCGCTTGCGAAGATCTCTCTCGCCAGCAGTTCCGGGGAACCCGATCCGGGTGCGAAGAAATCGTTCGGCGCAACTTCCACGACTGTGTCGGTCGCGAGAATGCCGAGTCCGTAGTACATCTGTGCCAGCGCGCGGGCTACAACGGTCTTGCCGACTCCGGGAGGCCCGGTGAACACCAGGTGGCGTGAGCGTGCGGAGGGACGAACGACATCGGTAGCGTGATCGCTCTGAGCGTTCGCGAGAAGAGTCGAGGCAGTGAGCTTTTCGATTTCCCGCTTGACGGACTGGAGGCCGACCATGGCATCGAGTGCGCGACGTGCTCTCGAACAGGCCTCGGCGCGCTTCGATCGATCGGTGTCATCGGAGATTCGACTGCCGGAGGGCTCGGTGGCCGGATCCCAGGGGTCGGTACGTCGTGAGATACGTTCCGCGCTGGTCAGAGCGAGACGGTGATCGGGGTTGTGTAGTGCCTCGGCGTAAGCGGCGTCGTTCGGTCGCGTGGCGTACACGCGCTCCAGCAGGGTGCGTGCTCTCGGCTCGTCCCCCGATTCGCGTGCGATCAGTGCCCGGATGTACATGGCGTACGCAACGAGCCACGGAGTATCGGACTTCTCGGCCAACCGGAGGCGGCGGTCGGCTTCTTCGAAGAGTCCGAGAAACGCACAGGCGACCCCGACCATCACGTTCGCTCCGACGCGGAGGTATCCGTCGGCCCATTCTCCGACAGGACCCAGAACGGACAGCACATCGGTCCATCGGCGGGTCTCGTAGTGCAGGGCCCCCATCATGTAGGTGGCGAGTTGTGAGGGAGGCTGCATGGTTTCGAGCAGCGCGAAGGCGTCCTGAAAGTGGCCTGCGTCCATACGTGCCTGGGCTGCGGCAGCCCAGATCTCGGGACCTGTCGAGAGACGATGCGACGCGAATCTGCCTGCCTGGAAGGACCCGGACAATGTTCCGGGACGTAACCCCGCCCGCGTTTGTTCCCGGAAGAGACTCTGGTGCGCAGTGCGCATGAGATTCTCGATCACAGCTTCGTTCACGAGACCGGTCGTTGCGAGGCCGAGCCATGCGTCGCACATCATGGGGTCGATCGCCAGCGCTTCGTGAAAGCATTGCCGGGCGACGGCGAAGTCCGTGCGCTGTCGCCTTCCCTTGACGAAATAGCCCAGGGCCATCACGCCGTCGTCGAATCGCTTCTGCGCACGCCTCTTGTCGAACACTGATCCCCCCGGCTCTCGTACGGAACATCCGGGAGGAAGATCCTAGTCAGCGTGCACCGAAGGGTGCTCCGTGGGCAACTGCTTTACACCTCACGCGTTCTGCGTTGCCGCCCACTCGTCGAGCCGTCGCTTCGCTTCCTCCGCGGGCACGTTCTCGACCCGCGTCATCACGGCCCACCGATGACCGAACGGATCGAGGATCGACGCGAACCGGTCGCCGGTGACGAAGGTCGACGGTTCCTCGAACACCCGGGCACCGAGGGCGACGGCCCGCGCGAACACGGCGTCGGCGTCCGCGCAGTACAGCACGTACGAATGGTCGACGTCGTTCGTTCCGCTCGGCGCGTGCAGGCCGATGCCGGGATGGGGATCGCTCAATTGCAGTCGGCCGTTGTCGAAGTCGAGCTCTGCGTGCATCACCGTCCCGTCGGGGCCGTCCATCCGCTCGACGACGGTCGCTCCGAACGCGTCGCAGTAGAAGTCGATCGCGCGGGAGGCACCGTCGACGACGAGGAAGGGGGTGAGGGAGGTGTATCCCTCGGGGATGGGGTTCACCGAATTCGTCATGGCGCCAGTGTCGGACGCCGACCGTGCGCTCGTATTGAAGAAATCCGACCGGTCACGATCTAGGGGCGGAAGACCGCGCGCAGGCAGTCGTCCTCCTTGTTCTTGAACATCTCGTAGCCGCGTACCGCGTCGGTGAGCGGAAGGTCGTGCGTCATGAGCCAACTCGGGTCCAACCTGCTCTCGAGGACGTGTTCGAACAGGGTGGGCATGTACCGCTGGCCATGTTGCTGCGCCGTCCGCAGGGTCAAGCTCTTGTTCGTCAGCACCGCCATCGGGAACTTGTCGGTGACACCGTAGATGCCGAGCACCGACACGACTCCGCCCTTGCCGCAGGACAGAATCGCCTCGCGCAGGGAGGTCGCGCGGTCGCTCTCCATCCGCAGCGCCTGCTTGACCTTGTCGTAGGCCTGCATGACGCCGGTTCCGTGACCCTCCATGCCCACAGCGTCGATGCAGGCGTCCGGTCCGCGTCCGCCGGTGCTCTCGCGGAGCGTCTCGTAGACGCTGTCCACCTCGGCGTAGTCCACGGTTTCGGCGCCGACCTTCTTCGCGGCACGGTCGAGGCGGTCTCGGAAACGGTCGATCACGATCACCCTGTCGGCGCCCATGATCTTCGCGCTTGCCGCGGCCATGAGACCGACGGCGCCGGCGCCCCAGACCGCCACGATGTCGCCCGGGGTGATGTCGCAGAAGTCGGCGCCCATGTAGCCCGTCGGTACCGCGTCCGACAGGAACAGGGCCTGTTCGTCGCCGACACCGTCGGGGATCTGGAAGCAGTTGACGTCGCCGAAGGGCACGCGGATGTACTCGGCGTGCGAACCCTGGTACCCGCCGAAGGGATGGGTGTAGCCGTAGATTCCGCCGGTGGGATAGCCCAGCACGGGTTGCTGCATCGCGGCGTTCGGGTTGGTGGTGTCGCACACCGCGTGCAGGCCGTCGGCGCAGTACGGGCACTTCCCGCATCCGATGAACGACGGCACGACCACCCGGTCGCCGACCCGCACGTTCGTCACCTCCGGACCGGTGTCGACGATCTCGCCCATGAACTCGTGGCCGATCACGTCGCCCTCCCGCATCCCCGGCAGGTACCCGCCGAGGAAGTGCAGATCGGACCCGCAGGTCGTGGTGAGGCGGACCGCCACGATCACGTCGTGCGGGTTGACCAGGCCGGGATCGTCGACCGTCTCCACCGACAACTCGTTCACCCCCATCCAGCACAGGGCTCGCATCACGCGTCTCCTTCCGATTCACGGGCACTCGGACTGCCCTGCAGGGTGGGGATCTCACCGGTCTGCATGAGAGCCCGCGCACGGTAGAGCGCAGTGAAGGTCAGGGCGCCGGTGACGAGATCGGGGACGGGAACCTCGGCGCGCAGGGTCATCTCGATGCCGCCCCGGGGCGCGTCGGACACCGCGAGCACTACGCGCGGACCCGGGGTGTCCGCGTCGTCCTCGCCGACGAACGCGAGTCCTTCCGAGGTGACGTCGACGCGGGTGTCCCAGGTCGTCGTCCCGCCGGGGCTCTCCCAGGTCCAGCGCAGCCGGTTCGCTTCGACCGTCTCCACCCGGACGTGGTCGCCGAAGACTCTGCTCAGGTTCTCGGGATCGCGCCAGAACTGCATGACCTGTGCGCGCGGAGCCGCGACGGTCACCGTCTGCGGTTTCCGAGCGTCGACGGGCCGGTCGACGGCGCGCCGGACGAATCCGCCCACCGAGCGACCGGCGTCGTCGATCGCCCTGTTCGCGTTCTCCACGACTCGGCTCGCGTTCTGCACGACTCTGTTGAAGTCGACCACGGTCGTCTCCTTGCTCGGATGCTCGGATGCTCGGATGCTCGGGTCGGTGTTCGGTGTTCGGTCTAGTCAGGGTCTTCCACGTTTCGGCGTCTGTTCGGCGACACCGTGCCGTAGCGGGGGGTGATCGTCCACTGTGCTTCGTCGAGTGCACGGATCCTCGGCGCGAGCGTGCCCGGCGCCAGTTCGTCGTAATCGGGGACGGGAAGATCGTGGTGACTCATATGGTCGGCTACCCGTGCTCGGTGGCCGGGCAAACCCGGTCGAGCCGGTCCGAAATCTCGCGGGGCACGAACCCGTCGAGGCCGGGCCGGGCGACGACACGCCGACTCGCCGGGGAATAACGACGGCGTACGGATACGTTCGTACATCGATGGGCCCGCCGAGTCGTCCGATGACGGCGAAATGGTGCAATAGACCGAGACCGCGACCCGAGCCGCCGTGTGTGGCCATGAGGAGGATCGAGCATGAGCAGGATCTACGACAACGTCACCGAGCTGGTCGGACGGACCCCGATCGTCAAGCTCAACCGTCTGACCGAGGGAGCCGGCGCCACCGTCGCCGCGAAGCTCGAGTTCTACAACCCGGCGAACAGCGTCAAGGATCGTATCGGTGTCGCGATCATCGACGCGGCCGAGAAGTCCGGTGAGCTGAAGCCCGGCGGCACGATCGTGGAGGGCACCTCCGGCAACACCGGCATCGCGCTCGCCATGGTCGGCGCTGCGCGCGGTTACAAGGTCATCCTCACGATGCCCGAGACGATGTCCACCGAGCGTCGCGTCATGCTCCGCGCCTACGGCGCCGAGATCGTCCTCACCCCGGGTTCCGAGGGCATGAAGGGTGCCGTCGCGAAGGCCGAGGAGATCGTGGCGAACACCGAGAACGCGATCCTCGCCCGCCAGTTCGGCAACCCCGCGAACCCGGAGATCCACTACAACACCACCGGTGAGGAGATCTGGAAGGACACCGCCGGTGAGGTCGACATCTTCGTGGCCGGAATCGGTACGGGTGGCACCATCACGGGCGCGGGTCGCAGGCTCAAGGAGTACAAGCCGGACGTGAAGGTCGTCGGTGTCGAGCCGGTCGACTCTCCGATCCTCAACGGTGGCGAGCCCGGACCGCACAAGATCCAGGGCATCGGCGCGAACTTCGTGCCCGACGTGCTCGACCGCGAGATCTACGACGAGATCGTCGACGTCTCGTTCGAGGATTCGATCCGTGTCGCGCGCGATCTGGGCACCCAGGAAGGCATCCTCGGTGGCATCTCGTCGGGTGCGATCGTCTGGGCGGCCCTCGAGTTGGCGAAGCGCCCCGAGAACGCCGGCAAGCTGATCGTCGCCGTCGTCTGCGACTTCGGTGAGCGGTACATCTCCACCCCGCTCTTCGAGCACATCCGGGACTGATCGCCGTCGTGGGAATCCTGCACACTCTCCGGGAGGATCTGCAGTCGGCACGCGGCCACGATCCGGCCGCGCGCAGCGACGCGGAGAACGCCATCGTCTATTCGGGGCTGCACGCGATCTGGTCGCACCGCATCGCGCACCGGATGTGGCAGGTGCCCGCCCTGAAGGGGCCTGCGCGGATCCTCGCGCAGTTCACCCGGTTCCTCACCGGCATCGAGATCCACCCCGGCGCGACCATCGGCCGGCGCTTCTTCATCGACCACGGCATGGGCGTGGTCATCGGTGAGACGGCCGAGATCGGCGACGATGTGATGCTCTACCACGGCGTGACGCTCGGCGGCCGGTCGCTGGCGAAGGAAAAGCGTCATCCGACGCTGGGCAACCGGGTCACCGTCGGGGCGGGGGCGAAGATCCTCGGCCCGGTGGTGATCGGGGACGACAGCGCGATCGGCGCCAACGCCGTGGTCACCCACGACGTGCCGGCGGATTCGATCGCAACGGGTATCCCCGCGACCGTCCGGTCCCGCAAGAAGCACGAACCGCTCGTGGATCCGACGACGTACATCGATCCCGCGATGTACATCTGAGGTCGCGTCCTCCCGAAACACGAAAGAGGGGAGGATATGTGCGAGTTCTCCGTCGAGAACGCACATATCCTCCCCTTTTTCCGGGATCAGCCCTCGTAACCGAGCGGGTACAGCACCGACTTGGTTTCGCAGTACGCCTCGACGCCCTCGGGACCGTTCTCGCGGCCGATACCGGAGTTCTTGTAGCCGCCGAACGGTGAACCCGGATCGAATGCGTACCAGTTGATTCCGTACGTGCCGGTGCGCACGCGCGAGGCGATCTCGAGGCCCTTCTCGACGTCGGTGGTGTACACCGAACCGGCCAGGCCGTAGTCGGAATCGTTGGCGATCTTCACGGCCTCGTCGACGCTGTCGTAGGGAATCACGCAGATGACAGGTCCGAAGATCTCCTCGCGGGCGATGGTCATGGAGTTGTCGACGTCGGCGAAGATCGTCGGTTCGACGAAGTAGCCCGTCTCGATGCCCTCGGGGCGACCACCGCCGAGCACGAGACGCGCGCCTTCCTCCTTGCCCTTGGCGATGTAGGACTCGACGCGATCGCGCTGCTTCGCGGAGATCAGCGGACCGAGTTGTGCGCCTTCGGTATCGGGCAGTCCGACGGGGAAGAAGGCCGCGGTCGCGGTCATCTTCTCGATCACCTCGTCGTAGCGCGACCGCGGCGCGAGGACGCGGGTCTGCCCGACGCAGGCCTGACCGGTGTTCATCAGGCCGGACATCACCAGCATCGGCATCGTCGAGTCGAGGTCGGCGTCCTCGAGGATGATCGCTGCCGACTTGCCGCCGAGTTCGAGTGAGCAGCGCTTGAGTCCGCGCGCGGCGATCTCACCGATGTGACGACCCACGGCCGTCGAACCGGTGAAGGTGATCTTGTCGACGTCGGGGTGCGAGACCAGGTACTCGCCGGTCTCGGCGCCGCCGGGCACGAGTGAGAGGACGCCCTCGGGAAGTCCTGCCTCCGTGAAGATCTCGGCGAGGACGTTCGTCGTCAGCGGCGATTCGGGAGCGGGCTTGAGGACCACCGTGCATCCGGCGAGCAGGGCGGGTCCGAGTTTGTTGAGCATCAGGAACAGCGGCACGTTCCACGCGATGACGGCGGCGACGACGCCGACGGGTTCGCGGCTGACGCGGCTGCGACCGAACAGGCCGGTGCGCTCCTCGGTCCACGGGAACGAATCGGCAAGCCCCGCATAGTAGTCGAGTGTGGCCAGGCCCGACGTCAGCTGCATCATCTCGACCGAGGCCGGCGGCTGGCCCATCTCCGCGGTGAGCGAGGCGCCGATCTCCGCACGACGCTCCTCGATGAGCTTTGCTGCCTTGCCGAGGATCTCGGCGCGCTCGCTCGGGGTGGTGCGCGACCACGGGCCTTCGTCGAAGGCCGTGCGGGCGGCGGACACCGCGGCATCGATGTCCTGCGGTCCCGCGACGGGCACGGAACCGACGCGCTCTTCCGTGGCGGGGGAGAACACCTCGAGTCTCTCGTCGGTCGACGGTGCCACCCATCGGCCGCCGATGAACAACTTGTCGTAGTCGGTCATGTCGCTTCCTCACCTGGCTGTGCTCGTGTTGTCGACCGTATTCGTGTGACATCGAACACTAGAACACGTTACAACTATTGACCAGGGGGTGACCAGACCGGACGGGACGGGAAGGCTCGATCCCCGAGATGGCAGCGACGGTGCAGGAGCCGAATCTCCTGCTCGAACTCGGGAACGGGCCCGTCGACGACGGCCTCCGGCACGACCTCGCGGATCGGCAGCGGACGGACCGGTGCCGGCGGCACGCCCATCTCGCCGAGCCACCGGACCAGTTGCTCGGAGGACGCCGCGTAGACGATCCGCCCCAGGCCCACCCAGCCGTGCGCGGCCGCGCACATCGGGCAGTGCTCACCGGAGGTGTAGACGGTGGCGGTGGCACGCCGGTCGGGTTCGAGATGTTCGGCCGCCCACCGCGCGAGCGCGAACTCGGGATGCCGGGTGCGGTCGCCGCCGGCGATGCGGTTGCGGTCCTCGGCCAGGACCGTGCCGTCCGCGTCGACGAGCACCGACCCGAACGGCTCGTCACCTGCCGCGACCGCCTCCTCCGCGAGTTCGACGCACCGCCGCAGATGCTGCAGATCCGTGTCGTTCACCATGGACGTCTCCTTCCTCCCTCGACTGCACAGTAGGGCGGGGGATGAGCCGGGTGGCGCGAATCGGCGACCGTCACCACACTGGAGGGTGCCCAACGGTCAGGAGACATGTCATGGCGGAGAACAATCCGTTCGGGTTCGACCCCGAAGATCTCGACCGCGTGGTGCGGGAAGCCGGTGAGGAACTGCGGGAACTGAAGGACCGTATCTTCTCCTTCCTCGAACCGCCGGTGGCGCCGACGCGCACGCAGCCGCGGCCCGAGACCACCGGTGAGAAGGGCGACGGCGTCTGGGTCGTCTACACCACCGAGGACGACGGCGTGGCCCGCGTCGACCAGGTCCATCGCACCGAACTCGACGCGCTGCGCACGCTCAAGGGCAACACCGACCCGCGACGCTCGGTGCGGTTCCTGCCCTACGGGATGAGCGTGAGCATCCTCGATCGCCCGAGCGCCACCGAGGGCGGTGCCGCAGAGGAGAGTGCCACCGGCGACACCGCTCCCGACGACGCCGCGACCGGCGAGAACTGATCAGTTCTAGCCACCATCGTGGATGTAGGAGGCGAGCTGGTCGCGTTCGGTCTGTAGTTCGTCGATGCGGCTCTTGACCACGTCGCCGATACTGACGATCCCCACCAGCCGAGCGTCCACCACGACCGGTAGGTGCCGGATCCGTTGTTCGGTCATGGTCTCAGCGAGGCTGTCGACCGAATCGGTGGGCAGGCAGGTCGTCACCGTCCGCGACATCAGTTCGTGTGCCGGGGCGGCGAGGATCGACGGTCCGCGTTCGTGCAGGGCGCGTACGACGTCGCGTTCGGTGACGATCCCGGCGACGGTCTTGCCCTCGCACACCACCATCGCGCCGATGTTGAACCGCGCGAAGTCGCCGATGAGCTCGCACACCGTGGTGTCGGGCTCGACCGTGTGCACCGCCGAGCCCTTGTTCCGCACAATGTCAGCAATCCGCATCCGGTACCGCCGATCTGCTCGCAGAGCATCCCGGCGGCCCCTCACCGGTTTCCGCCGGGACTCCGATGTGGTCCTCAGGGTAGGCCGGAAAACCGGGTGTGCCCGGTCAGGTTATCCAGTCGTGACCTGCGGCGACGATCGATGCGCCGGTGAGGGTGCCCAGTGCGCCGAGTTCGGCGGGGACGATCTGCAGGTCCTGCACGAACCGTAGGCGGGCGTGCCGGGCCGCCGACGCGAGCATCGGCCGCCACAGGTGCCCGCCCGATTGCGCGAAGCCGCCGCCGACGACCACGCGTCCCACATCCGTCAGTGCTGCTGCCGACGCGATGACCTGGCCCAGTGCCGTCCCGGCCCGTTCGAGGGCCGCGGCGGCGACGCCGACCCCGGCCTCGGCGTCCGTGGCCAGCGCGACACCGTCGGGGCCTTCCCAGCCGTGGGCACGGGCCCAGCGCACCGCCGACGGGCCGCTCGCCACGGTCTCGATGCAGCCGACGCCTCCGCACGCGCACACCGTCGTGCCGTAGGGCGAGACGACGTGCCCGATGTGGCCGGCGTTTCCGGTGCGGCCGCGCACGATCCGGCCGCCGAGCACGAGACCGCCGCCGATGCCGGTGCCGAGCACGACCCCGAGCAGGTCGGCGACGTCGCGTCCGGCACCGAAGCGCTGTTCGGCGAGGGTCGCGGCCGCGCCGTCCATCACCGGATCGACGCGGGCGTCGGGGAACACCGAACGCACGGCGTCGACGAGTGCGAAGCCGGAGCTCCACTCGGAGATGTTGATCGGGCCGATCGTCCCGGCGTTCGTGTCGACCGGTCCTGCCGCGGCGATACCCACGGCGGTTACCGGTCCCTCGCCGATCTCCGCGACCTCCCGCAACAGTCCCGCGCACGCGCCCCACACGTCCTTCCGGGGAACCGGCACGGATCGGGCTTCGAGCGGGGTGCCGTCGACCGCGGCGACGGCCGCGGCGAGCTTGGTGCCGCCGACGTCCAGGGCCAATGCGGTCATGGCGACGACACTAAGCGACGGGTCAGCGTCGGCGCAGGACCAGTACCAGGTTGCTGGCGAGGAACTCCCGGACGCCGGGCACGTCCACGAGCCACCACGCCCAACTCGGGTGGTAGCGGGGGAAGGCCGCGAGCAGTTCGCCATCGGGTGTCGAACGTGCCCAGCGCAGACCGTCGCTCGCGCCCACGTCGAACAGCGACACCCCGTACCGGTTCTTCGGCTCCCTGCCGTGCTTGCGCGCGTAGCGCCGGGCCGCGTACTCGCCGCCGAAGGCGTGCCACGGACCGGTCTCGTGCCCGCCGAACGGTCCCCACCACAGGGTGTACGACAGCACCATCAGTCCGCCGGGCCGCGTGACGCGCAGCATCTCGTCGGCCATCACCCACGGCGTCGCGACGTGTTCGGCGACGTTCGACGAGAAGCACACGTCCACCGACCCGGTGCGCAACGGCAGCGCCAGGCCGGAGCCGCGGATCGCGCCGCCCACCTGCAGGCCGGCGGCGTGCATCTCCGACGGGTCGGGCTCGATCGGCACGTAGCGCGAACCCACCTCGGTGAACGCGTCGGCGAAGTAGCCCGGTCCGCCGCCGACGTCGACGACCGTGGTGCCCGTCAGATCGGCGCCGGTCAGACCCGTGTAGAGATCGCCGATGAGGTCGACGGTGTCGCGCGCGAGACCGCCGTAGAACTTCTCGGGTGCCGTCTGCTCGAACCGGAAGCTGCCGAGCAACCCCACGGAGCGGCGCAGTGTGGCGCGGCGGGCGAACAGCCGGGTCACGTCGGTGCGGGGTCGGGTCGTCGATGGCACGTCCAGTCACCTTAGTGCGGGCCTCACACTCGTCCCTCACCTGTTGCCGCCCGGCACCCGCTACTGTGTCCCTGTCATCGTCCGAGTCACATCTGCCCGGCCGGGTGGTCGAGTCGACATACAGGGGGTCACCGCGTGCGGGAGGTTCTGCTGCTTTGCTGGCGCGATAGCGGACATCCGCAGGGTGGTGGCAGCGAGCGGTATCTCGAACAGGTCGGGGCGCAGCTCGCGGCGCGCGGCGTCCGCGTCGTCCTGCGGACTGCCTCCTATCCCGGAGCCGCCGAGCGAGACCGGATCGACGGCATCACCGTCAGCCGCGGCGGGGGACGGCTCACCGTCTATCCGCGCGCGCTCGCCGCGATCCTCGCAGGCAGATTCGGTGTCGGCCCCCTCGCCGGTATCCGTCCCGACGCCGTCATCGACACCCAGAACGGCATTCCGTTCTTCGCCCGGCTCGTCGCCGGTGCGCCCGTCACGGTGCTCGTGCACCACTGCCACCGCGAACAGTGGCCGGTCGCGGGCAGGCTGATGGCCAAGCTCGGCTGGTGGATCGAGTCGTCGCTCTCGCCGCGCGTGCACCACCGCAACCAGTACCTCACCGTCTCCCTTCCGTCCGCCGACGAACTGCGCGCTCTCGGGGTCGACCGGGAGCGGATCGCGGTGGTCCGCAACGGTGTCGACGCCGTTCCCGCCGGTGTCGCGGTGGGTGGCGACGACACGCGCACGGCCCACCCGAGCGTGTGCGTGCTCTCGAGGCTGGTGCCGCACAAGCAGATCGAGGACGCCCTCGCCGCGGTCGCGGCGCTGCGCGGCACCGTCCCGGGTCTGCATCTCGACGTCATCGGCGGCGGCTGGTGGGAGCAGAACCTCCGCGATGCGGCCGCCGAACTCGGCATCGGCGACGCCGTCACCTTCCACGGCCATGTCGACGAGCAGCGCAAGCACGAATTGCTCTCCCGCACCTGGATTCACGTGATGCCCTCGCGCAAGGAGGGGTGGGGACTGGCGGTGGTCGAGGCCGCCCAGCACGGTGTGCCCACCATCGGTTACCGCAGCTCCAAGGGATTGACCGACTCGATCATCGACGGCGTGACCGGTGTGCTCGTGGACTCGCCCGCCGAACTGACCGCCGCCGTCGCCGATCTGATCGCCGACGCCGACCGTCGTCGTCAGCTCGGCAACAAGGCCCGCATCCGCGCGGGCGAGTTCTCGTGGGAGGCCACGGGAGAGGGCGTGCACGAGGTCCTGTCCGTCACGACCTTCGGGCACACCGTCTCAGGACTGTTCCCGCGCGCCGACGAGCCGTCGACGCTCGCCGACCCGCTGCCCGAGCGCGCAGCCAGCGCCGCCGGCCAGTACCAGTAGCCACACGACGTGCGCCCCGATCGCCAGGGCGCGATGGGGTGACGGGGTCGAAGTGACTCCCTCCACCCGGTACAGGCTCAGATCCTCGTCCTGATAAGCGGTCTCGAGGGCTCCGAGCGTGCTCTGCGCGTCACCGAGTTCGCCCGGCGTGCCGTGCTCGACGAGCACCCAGCCCACCCCGCGGGCGGCGAGCGCACTCGGATCCGCGCCGGACAGCAGCAGGGCTTCGACGTCCTCCGCGCGACGACCCTCCCCGGCGACACTGCCCTCGGCGACGATCAGGGTTCCGGTCTGCAGGACGTCGGCGCGCAGCATGCGCGGGGACGGATCGAGCACCGGTACGGGCCCGGAGAAGTCGAAGACCCGGAACATGCCCACGGGCAGCACCGCCACGTCGCCGTCGTCGGCCGTGACGATCTGCGACACCTTCTCCCAGCCCAACGGATAGCGCACGGGCTGCAGTTGCCCGCCCACACCCCACACCAGGTCGGGCAACGCGACCAGCACGGCGGCGATCGCAGCCGCCGCCCACACCGGTTCGGGCGCCACGAAGCGCCGGGCGAGGACGGTCGTGCCGGCCGCCGCGGCGAGCGCGTAGGCGGGCATCGCCCACGCGACCCACTTCTGGGTGTCGCGCAGCAGTCCCGCGCCGGGCACGTTCACCATCGCCCATTCGCCGACGGCGAGTCCCGGGCCGGTCGCGGCGAGGGCGATGACGAGCACCGCAAGGACGGCAGGCACCGCGACCGCGACGATCACGGAGTTCCTACGTCGCCGCCACAGTGCCGGCACCCCGCACGCCACCACCGTGAGCAGCAGCAGGGTGCCCATCAGCGCCCATGCGGTAGTGCGCGAGGTGGGGACGGATTCGGCGTTCCAGATCCCGCCGAGCCCTGCCACCGAACCGATCGTGCCGAGCAGTGGTTCGGCCCGGGCGGCGAAGGCGCGCACACCGGCCGGGTCCGCTTCGGTACCGCCACCGGCGAGCGCAGTCGCGATCAGCCACGGCAACGACACCGCGACACCCAGCGCGAGTGCGCCGCCCACGCGCGGCAGCACCCGCGTCCGCCCACCGGGCGCGACGAGGACGGCGCAGGCCGTCACGATCGCCAGCAGGGCACCGGTCGGGGTCAGCCCCGCAGCGGCCAGGCAGACCGCCAGCGACGCCCAGCCGCCGCGTCTCCGTCGCCGGATCGCGACGGCCGCACAGATCGTCCACGGCAGCGCGGCGTACCCGGCGAGCAGACTCCAGTGGCCCTGCAGCAGCCGCTCGGCGACATAGGGATTCCAGATCGCGACCGTCGCCGCGACGAGCCGGGCGCCGGTTCCGCTCGTCGGCAGCACCACCGCGACCAGCCGTGCCGCACCCCATCCCGCCGCCCACAACGACGCGACGAGCAGCGCCGTGACCGCGACACCACCGTCGACGACGGTGCTCACCCACGCCAGCAGGGCGTCCTGCGGCACCGCGCGGGCGGCGGCGTCGGACAGACCGAGCGCAGAATCGGTGAGGAACGATCGGGGAGTGCTCACCGCGTCGCGGAAGAGCAGGTAGCCGGGGGAGACGAGGAACGGACCGAGCACCGCGACCGTCAGGACGAGGGACCAGACCGCCGGGAGAGCCGCCGTCGTGGACATGCGGGACGACTCCGGGCGGGACATGGCGGCAGAATACGGTGTCGTTCCGGATGGGAGGATGAGCGGATGCCGCGAACACCCCGACCCGCGTCGGAGGGAACCGAGACCACTCGTGGTTCGACGACGGGAACCGCCGTCACCGGCATGACACTGGTGACGGTCGGCGCGATGACCGCGAACCTCGCGTCCTATCTGTTGCACCTGCCGGCGGGACGCTGGCTCGGGCCCGCCGGATACGGCGAGTTCGCGAGCCTGCTCGCCGCGCAGCTCGTCCTCGCCGTGCCGGCACTGGCGTTGCAGACGGTCGTCGCCCGGGAGGCCGTGCACGGCACCGGCGCCGCGGCGCTGCGTCGTCTCGGTTACCGCTGCGCCGTGCTCGCCATCGTCGTCGCGATGCTCCTCGTGCCCGTCGTGGCGTGGGCGCTCGACACGAGTGTCGGCGGGGCGTTCGGGTCGCTCGTCACCGCGCCGCTGCTCGTCCTCCTCGCCGCCGAACAGGGCCTGCTGCAGGGGCGGGGCAGGTTCGCAGCGCTCAGCGTCGTCCTGTCCGCCGCGGGCGTCGCGAAGGTGGTGCCGGCCGTGGCGGTGCTCGCCGTCGGAGGCGGCCCCGGTGCCGCGCTGTTCGCCGGGGCGCTCGGCACGGGTGCGGTCGCGCTGGCCGCGAGTGTGCTCGTGGGCCGGACGTCGGGTGGACGGACGGAACCGGTCCCGACCGCCGGGGCGGTGCTGCGTGCCTCCCAGGTGCAGCTGGCCCTCATCGCGCTCACGTCGCTCGACCTGCTGCTCGCCCGCATGCTGCTCGATCCCGATTCCGCCGGGTTGTACGCGCTGGGGGCGGTGGCGACGAAGGTCGCCTTCTGGTTGCCGCAGGCGGTCGGTGTGGTGCTCTATCCGCGGATGGCGAATCCCGCCCAGTCGGCGGCCGCGGTGCGGTCGGCGCTCACCGTCCTCGTCGCGATCGGCGCGGTGCTCGTCGCCGGCGCGGCGATCTGCGCACCGATCGTCCCGATGCTGGTCGGCGACGCCTACGGGCCGGTGCAGTCGCTGCTGTGGCTGTTCGCACTGCAGGGCGCGTGTCTGGCCGTCCTGCAGGGCGCGCTGCTGTCGGCGATCGCCGGGGAACGTACCCATCTCGCGCTCGTCGCGTGGGTGGGCCTCGCCCTCGAGGCGGTGCTGATGTTCACGGTGGCGTCGACCCTGCGGCAGTTCATCGCCGTCGCTGTCGGTGTGGCCGCCGCGACGGCCGCGGTGGTCGCGGTGCTCGCTCTGCGCGGTGCTGCAGTGGCCCGGTCGTCCACGGACGACGCGGTGACGCCGTCCACCGACGAGTCACCCGCGAACGACACCGCCCCCCACCGGGATCGGTGAGGGGCGGCTCGGTTCGTCTACCGGACGATCACTCCTGCGTCGGAGGCTTCCGCAGATCGGTGCGCGGGATCTCCTGCGTTCGATCCGTCGTCCAATCACGCTGCTGCGCGTTCGGATCGGTCTGGCGCGGGATGACCTCGGTGCGGTCCTCGGTGTGATCGCGCTGCGCGCCGCCCGAATGCGCCGGGCCGACCGTGGTCGTGGCCGGACCTGCCGGGGCGGGACCGCCGGTCGCGGTGGCCGGACGACGGTTGCCGCCACCGCGGATGCCGAGCACGAAGCCGACGATCAGCAGGATGACGCCGAGGATGCCGAGGATGATCGGCAGGGTGCGGCCGAACAGCGAGATGGTGTCCTGGCCGTCCTTGGCCTGGCCGATCTGGTACTCGATCGTCTCCTCGTCGAACGGCAGCGTCACGTTGAGGACCGTCACCTCGGGCTTGTCGGCCTCGCGGGCGTAGTACTGGTCCTGCTGCTCCTGGCCCTTGACGACGACACCGGTGACCGGGTCGACCCACAGGTCGCGGATGTTGTTGTACCAGCGGGTCATCGTGATCGGCTCGTCGCCCTCACCGACACCCCAGGTGGAGGCGGGCAGGCTGAGCTTGTAGGTCGGGACCTCGGGGTCGGCCTTCGAGAGGTCGACCGGCCCGATCTCCTGGCTGAAGTGGTAGACCTTCATGCCGTTGATCTCCTCCTCACCGACGAAGTCGATGGGGAAGTTCTCGCGAGCGTTGATGTCGTAGTACGGGTACGACTCCTGCTGGACGTCGAACGGGAACTTGTACTGCAGTCCGGCGCGGTTGTCGATCTCCACCGGCGGCTTGTCGGCGCTCACCTGGATCGTGCTCACGCGCTCCGGGAACTCCTCCTCCGAGACGGGCATGGAGGTCTTCCGGTCGATCGTGAGACGGTCGACGACGGCCGAGACCAGGCCCGTGTCCCCTTGCATGTCGAGTCGTCGCACGGTCTGGCCTGCCTGCAGCGTCATGACCTCGGCGTTCGAGGGATCCTCGACGGTGACGAAGCGCTGCGCGACGATCGGCACGTCGCGATCGACCTGCGCGTTGCCGGCGAGCAGCTGACGGGAATTGAGGATGTCGCCCGTGCCTTCGGCGACCGTGGTCACCTCGAGATCGAGCGGTGTCGTTCTCAGCTTCCCGAGCGTGTACGTCGGCACGAGAATCGCGATCACCAGGAGGAAGGCCCCCAGGCCCACCAGAATCATTGCCAGTATCCGGCCGGAGCTCGAACGCTCAGCCATGCTTTCTCCTCACTCAACGGTCGTCATCGAGTACCCCCACCGGCAGCAGCAGGGCTGCACGGATCGCCTGGCATCCGGCCCGCGAACACCACGTGAGCTCAGACACTAACAGCCCGGTATGGCAATATGCGCGCCCGCTCGCCGCTGGGATGGATCGGTAGTCGATCTTCGTCGCTGCCGGGATCGTCCCGTTCCGGGTGATCCTGCTCTGTCCACCGCCCCCGCGACACGGCACACTGGTGCCCGATGACCACTACCACCGACCGGAACCGCAGCATGAGCGGATTCCTTCCGGCACTCGAAGGAATGCGCGGTTTCGCCGCAGTGGGCGTGTTGATCACCCACGTCGCGTTCCAGACCGGCGCGGTGCACGACTCGGTGATCGGCCTGGTGTGGGCGCGGTTCGACCTCGCCGTCGCCCTGTTCTTCGCCCTGTCCGGTTTCCTGCTGTGGCGACCGCACGCCGCCGCGGCCCGCGCGCTCGGTCCGTCCCCCTCGACGACCCGCTACTTCCTCTCCCGCGCGACCCGCATCCTCCCCGCCTACTGGACCGTCGTGATCCTGGTGCTGTGGTTGCTGCCCGGCGCGGGCGGCGGCGCGACGGTGTGGTGGTCGAATCTCGCGCTCGTGCAAGTGTTCGTCCCACTGACCCTCACCGAGGGCCTCACCCAGATGTGGAGTCTGTCGGTGGAGGTGGCCTTCTATCTCGTGCTGCCGCTGCTGGCGCTGGCGGTGAGCGGGCTGCGCGGGGACGCCGCCCGCTACCGCGTCCCGCTGCTGCTCGCCGTGAGCGCACTGTCGCTGCTGTGGGCGTGGCTACCGGTCGGCACCCCCGACCACATCAACCACACCAACTGGCTGCCCGGCTACCTGCCCTGGTTCGCGGCGGGAATGATCCTCGCCGAACTCGTCACCGGCCCCGAGACGTGGATGCACCGCTTCGCGGCGCGGCGCACGGTGATGGGAGCGATCGCCGTCGCCGCCTTCGCTGCCGCCACCACCCCGCTGGCCGGACCGGAGACGCTCACCGATCTCGCACCCACCGAATATCTCGCCAAGATCGCCCTGGGCGCGATCATGAGCTTCGCCCTGCTCGCCCCGCTGACCCTCGCACCGCGCCGGCAGCACCGCGTCCTGGCGAGCCCGGCCGCACTGGCCGTCGGACGCTGGTCGTACGGCGTGTTCATCTGGCATCTCGCGGTGCTGTCGATCGTCTTCCCCGTCTTCGGGATCCCGGCTTTTGCGGGGCACTTCTGGTTCGTCCTGACGGTGACGGTCGTGCTGAGTCTGGCCGTCGCGTCCGTCAGCTACGCCCTCGTCGAGGAGCCGGCGCGGGCCGCCTTCCACCGCTGGGACAAGGCCCGGCGCGGTACCGCCGCCAGGCCCACCGCGACCACGCCGACGAGCGCCGCGAACTGAATCAGGAACGAGTGCCCGACATATCCGTCGGGTGATCGCCACGGCCCGGTGGACAGCAGCGCCATCGCCAGCATCGTCGCGCCACCCGCGGTGCCTACGAGCACACGCGACGCCAGGACGGGGCCGTGGCGCACCGCGAGCGCACCGATCCCCACCGCGCCGGCGACCGCGACGGCGGCACCGGCCCATCCCGCGAGGAGCGTCGCGGCGACCAGCACACCGGTCAGCGCGAGAACCGACGAACCCCAGGTGCGCGGCATCGGACCCGGATCTTCGACCCGCCGCCGCGGCCACACGGCCGCCGCGAACAACGGGACGAGCAACAGCAACCCGCCGAAGATCCCGAGCCGGTACCAGCGGTCGGTCGCGAACTCGAGTGTCAGCGTCTGCTCCGGCCCGGCCGGCACGATCCAGCCCTGCTGCCAGCCGTCCACGACGACCGGCGTCGCCACGGCACCGTCCGGGGTGCGCGCCACCCAGCCGACGTTGGTGCTCTCGGGCACCACCACGAGCCGGTCCTTGTCGCCCGCCGGAACCATCACTTCGCGCAGGTTCTCCGTCCAGCGGCCCTTGTCGAGTTCCGTCGGCTCCGCGACGGGCGCGTCGGGACCGGGGACGTCGAGCCGAAGGCCCGAGACGACGAAGGCCGCACCGGGATCGACGTCGATGTCGACCCGGCCCGGGTTCATGCCGACGACGTCGGTGCCGCACAGCGTCGCGGGGACCTCCACGCCCGCCGCGAGATCGGCGACCCGCGCGGTGAGCGACGTGCGGTAGCTGCGTCCGTCGATCTCCACGACGGGTCCGCGCTCGCAGTCGACGGTCACCGTCTCGTCGTAGACGGATCCCTGTGCCCCGATCGGCCCGTCGTCGCCGAGCACCGACACCTCGGCGAGCCCGGGCGGGGTGAGTTTCGAGAAACCCAGCACTGTGCGATCGAGGGTGTCGCGCCAGTGCACCACGGTGAGTTCGATCCGGTCCGTGACGTGCGGGGTCAGATCGACGATCGTGTCGTCACCGTCGAGTTCGCGCACCTGCGGTCCGTTGCCGAGATTCACCGCGACCCGCGACGGCGCAACCGGCAGCGCTCCCAGCGCCGTCCTGATCTCCAATCCCGTGACGCGTTGTTCCTCAGGAAGCTCCAGCGTGAGCGACGGCCGCGGCGCACCCGCTTCGAGCGAGCTCTCCTCCGCGGTCCACGACGTCCGCGGGTCGCCGTCGGTGAGGGCGAACGCCGAGCCATGCAGGTCGACGACGTCGGCGTCACCGCGCGCGACGACCCGATCCGAACGGTCCGCGAGGTCCTCGAGCGCCGGCCCGGGGCGCGCGCGCAGGAGCAGTTCCGGGCGGACCCAGGTCTCCTGCGGCACGTCCAGGGTGCGGGTGAACATGCCGGGTTCCTCGGCGGAGGTGGCGAGTCCCCGCGCGCAACGGACACGGTCGTCGGTGTCGACGCAGCTGCCGCGGCCGGGGAATTCCTGGCCGAGCTGCCATCCGCGTACCGCGGCGTCCTCGACCGGGCCCGGCACCACGATGCGGCGACGGATGTCGATCGGGCGTGGTTCGTTCCGGTCGGTGAAGTCCTCGACGACCACCTCGGTGAGACCGAACTGGTTGCCGACCGTGCCGCGTTCGGTGTGCACGGACGTGATGCGGATCCACGAGGTGGTGCCCAGCGGCAGCGCGACCGTCTGTTCGCGTCCCGGTTCGTCGACGCGCACCGCCGTGCTGCCCCGGTCGGTGGACACCTCGAGCCACTTGACGGGATCGCCGAGAGCACCGGAGCTGGTCGTCAGGTGCAGCAGACCCGCTTCGATCGGCCGGTCGAGGTCGAGCTGCAGCCACTGGCCGATCGCCGATTCGAGTCCGTTGCTGTGCCAGCCGGTCGTCGGATCGCCGTCGACCACCGCGGCCGGGCTGCTTGCGACCGACGTGCCACCGAGCTGGGTGGCATCCGACGCCGCGCTGGACACGCTGATGCGGGCGCCTTCCCATTCGGCCCGGACGAGTTCGGTGTCGGGCACCGGATAGTCGGGGACGGCGTTGTGGGTGCGACGCGGGTCGTCGGCGGTCCGGATCGTCGACGAATGATGGTCGACCTGCCCGTAGTCCGTCTCGCGGTCCGTCGGGGTGTCGGTGACCGTCACCTCGTCGACGGGCAGACCCGCGCGGGCCGCGTCGGCGGCGAGGAGCGTGGGACCGACGAACTCGGGCTGCGCGGTGTTGCGGCGCAGCAGCGCTTCGGGGCCGCCCTGCACGACCGGCACGTCGGCGATGTCCACGACGTAGGGACCGACGGGTGCCGCGGCGGGTTCGGCGACGCGGTAGATCTCCACGGCCGGATAGGCAGGTCGCAGGTCGGCGTCGGTGACGAAGTCGTCGGGGTTGTCGAAGACGATGTCGTCACCGAACTCGGCGACCCGCTCGATGCCCGGCGAACCGTCGAGCGCGCGATGCACGAGTGCCGGTCGCGCGGCGGGAGAGGTGTCGGGATCGAGGTCGTTGCGCACCACCAGGAAGCCGATGCCCTGACCGCGCAGGGTCGCGGCGAGACCGTCGGACGGGCGGCCGTCGGCGATGTCGCGTTGCACGGCGTCGAGGGCACGGATGGCGCCGGGTGGCACGAGCGGGACGGCGTCGCGCACCGCCCACGGCGTCGATGCGAGTGCCTGCAGCGGTTCGTCGCGGGTGAGCCCCCACATCTGGCTGCCGAACGGCGCGCCGGGAACGATGAGGGCGCGTTCGCCGCGCTCGCTCGTGTTGTCCTCGAGCCAGGCCGCCGTGGCGTGCCAGTGCTCGGGGACCTCGTCGAAAGCGCCGCGCGGAGCGAGCCGCCCGGTCCACGCGAGTGAGGTCGCGAGCGTCATCGCGACGAGGATCAGCGTCGTCACCGCGACCATCGGATTGCGTTCGGGATGCGCGAAGGCGTTCCGGGCACGCGTCCACGGCACCGATCCGGGCAGAGGAACGGCGCGCAGTAGGTGCGCGATCCCGAGCACGATCGGCAGTCGCACGAGCGGCTCGAGCTTGTGGACGTTGCGCAGCGGCGCACCGGCGGTGTCGAGGAACAACCGGACCTGCTCGGCGAACGGCGAGTCGAGCTGGCCGACGTAACCGACGCCCATGCCGACGAGACCCACCACGAGGATCAGGGTGAAACGACCGCGCGCGGGCATCGACCGCATCGCGAGACCGGCGAGACCGGCCGCGGCCAGGGCGCCGGTGACGAGGACCGCGGCCGGTTGCGTGACGAGCACGGCGCCCGCGATGCGTTCGGGGGAGACGAAGGGCGTCCAGCTGCTGGTGCCGCGCAGCACCTCGGCGAGCGACGTCCATTCGGTGGTGACACCGGACGATTCGATGAAGTCGAGGAAGGGCGGACTGACGCGACCGAGCAGCAGCAGCGGCACCATCCACCAGGTCACCGCGACGACGCACAGCGGCAGCCACCACAGGGTGAAGCGCCACCAGCGCCGGTTCGGACGGTGCGCGGCCCACCACAGCGCCGCGACGAGACAGGCTGCGGCGGTCGCGACCGCGTTGATCGCGCCCATGAGCGCCACCGCCACGGCGGACTGCGCGGCGTGCCGGCGGGCCGAGCCCGGATTCTGCGTGTTCAGATACCGCACCAGCGGCAGCAGCACCCACGGCGCCAACATCATCGGATGTGCTTCCGACGAGATGGAACCGAGCGTCGTGAGGACGCGCGGGGACAGCACGAACACCGTCGCCGCGATCAGACGGGAGCTACGGCTCCCGATACCGAGGGCTTCGGCGAGGCGGACGAGACCCCAGAATCCGGCGACGAGCAGCAGCACCCACCACACCCGCTGGGTGATCCACGGGGGGATGTGCAGCAGTTGACCCGCGGCGAAGAACGAGCCGTGCGGGAAGAAGTAGCCGTACGCCTGGTTCTGCACCTGCCCGAGCGGCGCCACACTGCTCCACTGGTGAGCGGCGCGCGTGAGGAATCCGATCGGGTTCTGCGTCAGGTCGTACTTGGTGTCGGCGACGACCAGGCCCGGAACCTGGGCGAAGGACAGGACCACCGCCACCGCGGTGACTGCGTACAGCCACCGGCGGGACAGCGGTTCGGCGGACGGGAGCTCCGTCTCGCCTCGGTACGTGCGTGAACTCGAAGCGTTGCCGGCGCCGTCAGCGGCTGCCGTACTCAACCTGGTTCAGGAGGGACGAATCGGCGTTGCCACTGCGATCGATCTGAGGGC
This sequence comes from Rhodococcus sp. 852002-51564_SCH6189132-a, assembly GCF_001665495.1. Lineage (NCBI taxonomy): Bacteria > Bacillati > Actinomycetota > Actinomycetes > Mycobacteriales > Nocardiaceae > Rhodococcus > Rhodococcus sp. 852002-51564_SCH6189132-a. The sequence continues at coordinate 4,007 of NZ_LZMJ01000084.1, read as the reverse complement.
GCGAATTCTCCTGCACAGCGGCCGTTACGCCGAAGACCGCCACGGCGCCGAGTACGGCACCGACGACCACGCTACCCAGGCCCGGTCCCAGGAACTTCCCCATTCCGTCTCCCCATCTCCAGTGACGCAGGCAGTCATCGCCGGCCGCCACGCTGTCTATCGGTCCGCGCCAAACTATCACCCCGGAAGGCGGTGGTGGACGGTGCGAGCCTCCGAGTCGATCTTTACCGTCGCCGCGGTGCGCTAGACGCCCAGTGCGCCGAGCAGTGTGCGCAGTTTCGCGGTGGTCTCGTCGAGTTCGGCGAGGGGGTCGGAGTCGGCCACGATGCCGCCTCCTGCCCAGGCCACGGCGCGTCGGCCGTCGGAACTGAGCTCCGCGCACCGGATGGCGACGAACCAGTCGCCGTCGCCTTGTTCGTCGCACCAGCCCACCGCGCCGCCGTAGAAGCGCCGGTCGCCCTCGACCCGGGAGATGACGTCCAGCGCGGCTTCGGTGGGGGTGCCCGCCACGGCCGGGGTGGGGTGCAGAACGTGGGCGAGGGTGAGCGCGTCGGTGTCGGGGTCGCGGAGGGTGCCGGTGATCGGCGTGGCGAGATGCCAGACATCGGGTGTCGCGGTGAGCTCGGGCTTGTCGGGGATGTCGAGGTCGCTGCACAGCGGGGCCAGTCGCGTGCGGATCCAGTCGACGACGTAACCGTGCTCGGTGAGGTTCTTGTCCGAGGTCAGCAGATCCTCACCGGCGCGGCGGTCCTCGTCCGGATCGGCCCGGCGCGCGGCGGTCCCGGCGAGGGGACGGCACGTGACGGTCTCGCCACGGCGGCTCACGAGCAGTTCGGGCGTCGCCCCGACCAGCGTGTGACCCCAATAGCGTTCGCCCGCCGCGCTCAGATCCAGCGCGTACGTCGCCGCGTCGGGATGGCGTTCGATCATGCGGGCCGCGAGAGCGAGCGGGTCGAGCGGTGCGTCGGCCTCGAGGGCGACCCGCCGGGCGGCGACGACCTTCTCCATCTCCCCGAGGGACATCTGCTCCACGAGCCGGCGCACCCGCTCGACGTGCACGCGGGGCAGTGGCAGTTCGGCGGAGATCCGCACCGGCGGCAGGTCCGACAGGTCGGGCGGGGCCTGCCACGGGCCGTCGAGGATCTCGACGTCGTCGGGCTGCGCGAGGGCCACCGGACGGTGCCGCGAGAACGGCAGTGCACCGACGACGATCGTCGCCTTACCGCTGCGGAGTGCCTGCGTGGCGGAGTGGACGTCGTCGAAGAACCGGCGGGTGCCGGTGGCGTGCACCGAGCGTTCGGTGCGCGAGAGCAGGAATCCGTCCATGGTGGATCGACAATATCCCTGCCCGCACCCGGCGCCGGTGACCCGGTGCGGGGCGTCAGCGACCCGGCGGCACGATCAGGACCGGCCGGTGACTGTGCCGGAGCACGTGATCGGCCACCGACGACTGCAACAGGGACCGCAGACCGGTGGTGCCGCGGGTGCCGGTGACGATGATGTCGACGTCCAGCTCGTCGGCGGCCTCGATGATCGCCGACCACACCGCGTTGACGACCTCGACGGTGCGGCCCTCGGCGTGCAGACCCACCGAGCGGGCCATCTCGAGCCCCTCGTCGTTGGTGATGCGCGCGTCGGACAGGGCGACGTCCTCGCTGTCCTCGTCGGGCACCCAGTCGGGTTGCATGACACCGGACAGGCCGGACATGCGGGCGGCCTGCCGGACCATCGGCTCCCAGGCGGTGACGACGACGGCACGGCACGACTCGAGGAAACGACCCGCATACTGCACGGCACGCTTCGAGTTCTCGGAACCGTCGTAGGCGATGAGGATCAGATCTGCGCCCACCGCGTACCCCCTGGGTCGGATTCGGATGCTCGGGTGCACCTTAACCCGCCGGAGCGTCCCCGGGGGAGGTTCGAGCTGTGGATCCGCGAGGTTCGTCCGCTACCGTCGGCACCATGCGGATCCGTCACACTGTCGCCGCCGTGCTCGCGGTCGCCCTCACCACCGCGGGATGCGGTTCGTCCGATTCGGGCGGCGACGACCCGGTCGAGACGACGTCCGACACCGCGCCCGCCTCGTCCACCACAGCGACCGCCACGACCACCGAGGCGACCGCGGCCGCGACGTCGGCGACCTGCGGCGACGATCTGCTCGCCCGGTTGACGCTGCGGCAGAAGCTCGCCCAGTTGCTCAACGTCGGGGTCACCGGAGCCGCCGACGCGCAGGCCGTCGTCGAATCCGAGCAGATCGGTGGCATCTTCATCGGCAGCTGGACCGACGCGTCGATGCTCACCGACCGTCTCGTGCCGCAGGTGGCCGCGCGGAGCGCATTGCCGCTCATGGTCACGATCGACGAGGAGGGCGGCCGCGTGTCGCGCGTGGGCGACCTGTTCGGGCCCGATCCGTCCGCGCGGGTGACGGCGCAGACGATGACGGTCGACGAGACCTACCGAATGGCGTTCGAACGTGGACAGGAACTGAAGTCGCTGGGCATCACGGTCGACTTCGCGCCGGACGTCGACGTGAGCAGCCAGCCCGACGACTCCGTCATCGGCGACCGCTCGTTCTCCGACGATCCCGAGGTCGTCACGCAGTACGCCGGCGCCTATGCGCGGGGACTGATCGACGCGGGAATCATGCCGGTGCTCAAGCACTTCCCGGGACACGGCTCGGCCTCCGGTGATTCGCACACCGGTGCCGTGACCACCCCACCGATCGAGCAACTGCAGCAGAGCGATCTCGTGCCGTACCGCAGCCTGGTCTCGCCCGAGGTGGGCGTCATGCTCGGCCACCTCGACGTGCCGGGTCTGACCGGCGGGCTGCCCGCGAGCATCAGCCCGGCAGCGGTGGACCTGCTCCGCTCGGGTGCCTACGGCGGCCCCGCCTTCGGTGGCGTGATCTTCACCGACGATCTGTCGGGGATGCGCGCGATCACCGACACCTACGGCATCACCGAGGCCGTCGAGGCCGCGATGGTGGCGGGCGTGAACCAGGCACTGTGGCTGACCACCGACGAGGTGCCCGCCGTGCTCGACCATCTCGAGCAGGTCGTCGCGGAGGGCACGCTCTCACCGGAATGGGTCGACGAGTCGGTACGGACGGTGACACGCGCGAAGGGCGCTCTGGACTGCTGAAATGTCGCAGGTTGCTTCGACCGCAGGCTTCCTACCGTAGAGTAAGAACTTCATTCGAGGAGTCCGGGAGGAGTCATGGCGGGCGGAACCAAGCGACTGCCGCGTGCGGTCCGCGAGCAACAGATGCTGGACGCCGCCGTCGAAGTGTTCTCCGAGCACGGTTTCCACAACACATCCATGGACGCCATCGCGGCGCGGGCGTCGATCTCCAAGCCGATGCTCTACCTGTACTACGGGTCGAAGGACGAGTTGTTCGCGGCGTGCATCGCCCGCGAAGGGCAGCGGTTCGTCGAGGCACTCACACCGGCGGGCGACCCCACCCTCGCCCCGCGTGAACAACTGCGGGTCGCGCTCGAGTCGTTCCTCGGCTTCGTCGACGAGCACCGGCCGTCGTGGATGGTCCTCTATCGTCAAGCGCTGTCGCAGCAGGCCTTCGCGCCCCAGGTGCAGGGCAGCCGCGACCGGCTGATCGAACTCACCGCGCACCTGCTCGAATCGAGCACGCGCGATCCGGAACCCGACACGAACTTCACGATCATGGCCGTCGCGCTCGTCGGTGCCGGTGAGGCCGTCGCCGACCGCATCGCCGGCGGTGAGATCGATGTGCAGCAGGCAGCGGATCTGCTCGAGAACCTAGCGTGGCGCGGTCTCGCGGGACGCAAGCGCTCCGATCAGATGCACTGACCTGTCCCATCGGGAACACCTCGGCCACAAGAATATTCACCACACGAGGGTTCGGGGGGGGGGGGGGGGGGGCCCCCCCCCCCCCCCCCCCCCCCCCCCAAAATAAAAAACCCCCCACCCGGGGGGGGGGGGGGGGGGGAGGGAGGAGGTAAGGGACACGAGAAAGACAAAAATAAAAAAAA
>NZ_LZMJ01000083.1:0-1972 GCF_001665495.1 Rhodococcus sp. 852002-51564_SCH6189132-a | reverse complement strand
CCTCGGCGTCGACGACGCCGTGCTCGGCGCCGGCACGCTCGTGCTGACCGCAAGCACGGTCGCGTTCGGTCTCACCGCCGCAGCCGGGCGCAACCTCTACGTCCGGACATGTAGCAGTGAGAACCGTTCGCGCGGGGCCGACGTCCATTGAGAACGTCGGTTTACGAGCGGCCGCCGGAGGCGAGCGATTGGGCGTACGGCGAGGCGGGTACGCGCCGCCCATGCAGATGTCGACTACGACGTGCCCGGATCCGCCCGAGCGGTCGAATCGTGGATCCCGCTCCCTCGACCTTCTCGATCGGCGTAGGACAACACCCGAAGGTCGGCATCGATGACGTGGATCTTCAGCGTGCTCGGCGCGGCGCTCATCGCGGTGGCGTTGCGGGACATCTACGCAACATTGTGGCATCCGCACGGGCTGGGCACGCTGAGCCGCTGGGTGTTCCGAATCATCTGGTCGATCGCCGGGAGGATCCGCCGGCACGGCCGGGCGCTGGGCTCCGCCGGCCCGATCGGCATGGTTGCCACGGTGTTGCTGTGGGCCGCGATGATCGTCGGCGGGTGGGCGCTGATCTACCTGCCGCACATGCCGGGCGGATTCTTCTTCGCCTCTGCGCTGCAACCACAGTCGTCGTCCGATCCGGTAGCTTCGCTGTATCTGTCGCTGGTGACCGTGGCCACCCTCGGCTACGGCGACATCACCCCCGCCTATCCGGCGCTGCGGCTGCTGATCCCGGTGCAGGCGCTGATCGGGTTCGTGCTGTTCACCGCAGCGATCTCGTGGATCCTGCAGATCTACCCGGCGCTGATCCGCCGCCGCGCCGCCGCCCGCGCGGTGAGCCTACTGGCGTCGACGGATTCGGCCGAGGTTGCCCGCCACGGGGAGGCGAGCATCGCGTGCGCTCTGCTCGATGGCGTCACCGAGGCGTTGACCACCGTGGAGTTCGATCTGCGGCAGTACAGTGAAACGTATTTTTTCCGCGACGCCGAACCCGACCGGTCCCTGGCTGTAATGCTTGCGCACGTGCCGGAGATGGTCGAGGCGGGGGAAGCGTCGGCGGCGATGGAGGTGCGCCGCGCCGCAGTGTGTCTCGAGCGGCAACTCGGGTCGCTCACCAGCTATCTCGATGCCCGCTATCTGCACACCGGAGGATCGGTGGAGCAGGTCTGCGCTGCCTACGCCACCGACCACCGGCACCGAACCACACCGCGATGACCCGGCGCCGGCGATGCTGCGTGAGCAGGTCAGTCGAGGGCTGCGAGCAGATCGCGGCAGGCCTGCTCGCAGCGCCGGCACGCCTCGGCGCAGATCCGGCAGTGCTCGTGATGGGAACTGTGCCGGGCGCATTCGTCACCACACACCCGACAGGCAGTGGCGCAGGCCTCGAGCATCGCCTTGGTGACCGTCGCATTGTTACCGGTCTGACGCGAGAGGATTCGGGCGGTTGCCCCGCACAGATCGGCGCAGTCGAGGTCGGTGCGGATACACGTGGTCAGGTCGGCGACGGTGTCCTCGGCCAGGCACGCGTCCGCGCACGCGGTGCACGTCTGCGCGCAGTCGGTACACGCCTCGATGCATGCGGCCAACACCGCGGTGTCGATGTCGCCCACATCCTTCGGGTAGCTCTCGAGCATGCTCGCTGCAGTGCCCATGACAGTGCTCCTTTCCTCGGGTGACGGCTTCTCACGGAACAGCAAGTTCCGCTTCTTCTGTCGCGTACCCGAACAAGCACACTCTCAACATGTCGTACAGATTTTTCGGTGCCCGACAGTACCGCCGCCGCGGTGGACCAGCCCGGGAGAATCGGGGTCAGGTCGAGCCGTTCATCGGACACCGCTATGAGCAGCGGGTAACAATGGGCTGTGCGGGGGTGGGGGGGGGGGGGGGGGGGGGGGCGCGGGGCGCCCCCCCCCCCCCCCCCCCCCCCGGGGGCCCCGGGAGAAGGCGGCGGGCGCGCCCAGCGCGGCAGCA
>NZ_LZMJ01000082.1:0-9548 GCF_001665495.1 Rhodococcus sp. 852002-51564_SCH6189132-a | reverse complement strand
CGGAGTCCGCCCACCCCCCCTCGCCGGCGCCTGACGCCCGCCCGTCTACCCGCCTCTGCCCCGCGCCGCCGCGTCTCCCGTGCCGTCTCCCATTTCGCCCGGCCCGCGCGCGGGCACGCCGCCCCCGCGGCTTCCCCCACGACGGTCAGTGGGCGAAGTGCGTCTTCGCCGGTCGATCGGTGTTCTTGCCTCGCAGCTCCCCGGTCACGCTGTCGAGGGCGTCCGCCAGCTTGGCGGCCAGGTCGCGACTGGAGCCTTCGCGCAGCACGATCCGCAGAACCGCGACGTCCTCGGCATCCGCGGGCATCGTGTAGGCCGGGACCTGGAAGCCGCGGGCGCGCAGTTCGTGTGAGACGTCGAAGACGGTGAATCCCGGGTCGTCGACGATTTCGAAAGACAGAACGGGAATGGCGGTGCCGTCGGTGATGACATGCATGTTGTCGATCTTGGAGATCCGTTCGGAGAGCATCAGTGCGGTGTCGCGCAGGGACTCCATGATCGCGGTGTAGCCGGCGACACCGAGTCGGATGAAGTTGTAGTACTGGCCGACGACCTGGTTTCCGGGGCGCGAGAAGTTGAGGGTGAACGTCGGCATGTCTCCGCCGAGGTAGTTGACCCGGAACACCAGGTCCTCGGGCAGGTGCTCCTTCGAGCGCCAGACGACGAATCCGATGCCCGGGTAGGTCATGCCGTACTTGTGGCCGCTGACGTTGATCGACACCACACGGGGAATCCGGAAGTCCCACTGCAGTTCCGGGTGCAGGAACGGAACCACGAAGCCACCACTCGCCGCGTCCACGTGCACCGGGACGTCGGGCCCGCCTGCGGCGGCGATCTCGTCCAGCGCCTCGGCGATCTCGGCGACGGGTTCGAGCTCCCCGGTGAAGGTGGTGCCGAGGATCGCGACGACACCGATGGTGTTCTCGTCGACTGCATCCCGGACCTGTTCCGGAGTGATGACGTAGCGCCCCTTCTCCATGGGCAGGTACTTCGGTTCGACGTCGAAGTAGCGGCAGAACTTCTCCCACACGACCTGTACGTTGCTGCCGAGGATGAGGTTCGGACGGGTGGCGTCCTCTCCCGCCTCCTGACGCTTCTGCCGCCACTGCCACTTCAGGGCCAGACCTGCGAGCATCACCGCCTCGGACGATCCCACGGTCGACACACCGGTTGCCGACGCGGGATCGGCGGTGAGGTTCTCCGCGTGGAACAGGTCGGCCACCATGTTCACGCAGCGGGTCTCGATCTCCGCGGTGGCCGGGTACTCGTCCTTGTCGATCATGTTCTTGTCGAAGGTCTCGGCCATCAGACGATCGGCCTGCGGGTCCATCCAGGTGGTGACGAACGTGGCCAGGTTCAGCCGTGAACTGCCGTCGAGCATCAGCTCGTCGTGAATGAACCGGTAGGCTGCCTCGGGGTCGGTTTCGGACTTCGGAAGGCGGAGCGCGGGGACCGGGTCGGTCCCGAGCCGTCCGGTGTATGCCGGGGCGAGAGTCTCCGCGCGGGCCGAGTTGCGTTCTGACATCTGTTCCTCCACTGGGTCGAACGGACGATCCTTGGCGTGTACGGGTCGAGCGGGGGGGTTGGCCGGTTCGGGGTGGATCAGAGCTCGATCGGGGGGTAGAGGCGTTCCATCGTGTAGCGGCGGTTGCGTCGCACGGACACGGCGCTGGCCGTGAGCGTGACGAGGAGGATGCCGGTGAGTACCGCGATCGCGATCCGCAGCCTGGAGTCGACGTGACCGGCGACGGTGGGCTGCCGGAGCCCGTTCACCGTGTAGGTCATCGGGTCGAACGGGTGGATGTACTGGAATGGTTTCGCGGTGGTCGGCACCGGATAGATGCCGCCGGCCCGGATTCCTTCACCCGGGGCACCATCCGGTACCACGGGGAATCCCTAGCGCAGCTGTTCTGTGACCAGGTAGCGGACGGTGACGGACGGCCGTACTTCTTCGAGTTCGTTCACGCACGCGATCGACGACTGCGCGAACACCGTCGTCTGCTTGTCGTTGCCGAGGACGGTCAACGAACCGGCATTGAGTCGCATCCGGCCGCACAGTGCCATCAGCAGTGCGGTTCGGGCTGCACCGGCCTGGGCGGCGATGACGCTGACCCCGCCGAGGTCGATGTCGAGGTCGAGTGGGCCGAACACGTGCCCCCACGGCCCGTGCAGTTCGATGCTGCGGGCTGATACCAGGGTTCCTGCGGTGTTCGTGACGATTGGCGGCGGTGGCTGCCAACTCTCGGACTGCATGTCGACCAACTCGACCTCCGGATTCGGGTACAACGCACTGACCGATTCCGGCCACGTCACCCGGAATCGGATGTCTGTGAACGTGCGCTACTGGAGAAGGTTCTTGACCACGTTGCCGTTCTTGACGATGACGGAGAGGTGTTTCGCGGGGTCGGCCAGCAAGCTGAGATCTTCGAGTGGATTGCCGTCGACCAGCAGGACGTCCGCCCACGCGCCCTCGGCGATCGCCCCGAACGGGGCCTGCCGGTACGGATCTCGCTCACCGGCGAGCCGGAACAATTCGGCGTTGCCCGAGGTGAGCATCCGGAGGGCGTCGGCGTTGCTGTAGTGATCGCCGAGGCGTGCTGCCATCTCACTCTGCCGGTGCGCAAGCTGAGGTTCGAGCAGGAGATCAGTGCCCCATGCGGTCTTGACGCCGTGCTTGCGCGCCCACTCGTATACGTTGTCCGTTCCCGAGCAGATCTCCTTGTCCTTGTCGGCTCGGTTCGGATCCGGGTAGTGGTGATCTCCCAACGCGAACGGCTGCATCGACAGCCAGACATCCTTCTCCGCCAGCAGGGCGATGGTCTCCTCGTCGGCGAGGTGGCCATGCTCGATCGACTTCACCCCTGCCGCGACCGCCCGGCGGATGCCCGTGACGTTGTAGACGTGCGTGGCGACGTAGGTTCCGTAGTCGGTGGCGGCGTGCACAGCCGCACGAAGTTCGGGATCGGTGAACTGGACGGTGTAGAGCGGGTCGTACATGGACGCGGCACCACCGCCGACCATCACCTTGATCTGGGATGCGCCCTTCTTGAGCTGCTCACGGACGGCGGCGAGGACGCGATCCGGCCCGTCAGCCACCCGCATGAACCCGATTTCCTCTGCGCGACTTTGATTTCCGCCGAGCGCTGTCGGACACTCGTAGACGAATCCGAAGTCGCCGTGCCCGCCGGTCTGGGAGATCGCGGCCTGCGACGGATAGATGCGAGGTCCCTCGAAGAGTCCGCGGTCGATCACCGACTTGATACTCCCGGTGTCGCCGGCCATGTCGCGCACCGCGGTGAATCCGCGGTGCAGCATGTTCTTGGCTTCGGCGAGGCCGTTGAGTGCGATGTGGGATTCGGTTCCCGCCACCATGTCGACGTAGGAGTTGACATTTCCGACCAGATGCACGTGGGCGTCACTCATGCCCGGCATCAGGACACGATTTCCACCGTCGATGACGATGGTTTCCCGGCTCGGATCTTCGCCGACAGGGGAGCTGGACACCCCCGCGATGGTCGCCCCGTCGATCAGGACGTCACCGGTGACGAGTGACGGCGACACGCCGTCGTATACACGAACGTTACGGAACAGCAAACGAGTTCCAGTGTCCGATTTGGGTGGCATGGGCCGACCGTAACACCGAGGAAGCCGTCCTGCTCGCCACGGCGCGGGCAACCCGTTCCGTGTCGACCCGAGGGGCGCGATTCGTCGAATCACACGAGGTTGTCGTGTCGACAAATGGACCGAGTGTCGTGCTGAAAGTATCTGGGATTCTAACTATCATGCGGCGCATGTTGATTCACCCGACACTGCGAATGCAGTCCTGGGGCTTCGTGATCGGCTCCGCCCTCTTCGCGCTCGGTTCGGCGCCGTATCTGTCTGCTGTCTTCGGGGTCATGCTCGCGAACGTCTTCTTCTTCGCGGGATCCTGGTTCTTCACCGCAGCCGCGTTCCTACAGCTAACGTTGAGTCAACCGGCCACCGTCGTCGACGCCGGCCGTCCCGCGATCCGCGCGCTGTGGCTGGCTGCCGCAGTCCAGCTACTCGGGACGATCCTGTTCAACATCAGCACCGGCTCCGCACTCCACGCCCACACCGTGAAAGGGGAGATGCACCTGGTCTGGAATCCGAACGCGGAAGGCTCCATCGCCTTCCTCGTTTCAAGCGCCCTCGCCGTACTCATTCTGTTCAGAGCCGGAACCTACTGGGCACCGAAGTCGAGGGACTGGCAGAGCGTCTGGCTCAACACCCTCGGTTCGATCGCGTTCGGCATCTCCGCAGTCGGAGCATTCGTCCTGCACGACGGGACCTCGCTCGACCCCAACTTGGCCAACGTGGGCACGTTCGTCGGCGCAGTGTGCTTCCTCCTGGCGTCTGCAGTCTTCCTCGGTCGCAGGAAATCGGCGCCGGAGCCGCTCCCGGTGTCGTGATTCCGCGGTGCCCATCCCGCTTCCGCCGCGACAGTGTTCGCCGAGCGATCATCGAGGCGTCCGCAGACGTGCCCGGCAAGTACCCGTTCGAGACAACCAATCAGGCCGCACACGCGGCCTGAACCGCTCAACCCCACGAGTCAACTGAAGTGGGGGCAGTCCCTTATCCACGGTGCGATCCATGAATGTCCATACAGCTAAGCGGGGAAAGTGTATGCGCAACGCCTACAAGGTGCTTCGTCGTGACCTCACGCGTATCCGTCGGGCTCCGAAGTCGTGGGCGATCATCATCGGACTGCTGGTGCTGCCCTCCCTCTACGCCTGGGTCAACATCATCGCGTTCTGGGATCCGTATGGGAACGCGGACCACATCAAGGTCGCCGTCGTCAACCAGGACGAGGGAGCCAGTACCGAGCTGACCGGTGAAGTGAACGTCGGCGAGCAGGTGGTGGCCCAGCTCAAGTCGAACGACCAGCTCGGCTGGCAGTTCATGGATGAGGACGCGGCCATGGAATCGGTCAGGTCCGGCGAGAGCTACGCCGCGATCGTCATGCCCCCCGATTTCAGCAAGAACCTCCTCACCATCGTCACCGGCGACTTCGTCCGGCCGGAACTCGAGTACTACACCAACGAGAAGGCCAACGCGATCGCCCCGAAGATCACCGAGGTCGGTGCGTCCACGCTCGACACGCAGATCAACTCGAACTTCGTCTCCACCGTCGCACAGACCATCGCCAAGGAAGCCGAGCAGGCCGGGGTCGATGCGGGAGACTGGCTGGTCGATTCGCGCAGCCAGACGCTGACCGCGTTGGACCAGGCCCTCGCGACGGTCCAGGCCACCCGCACGACCCTGACCGAGTTGAACGGCACGCTCGAGCCCGGGGCGGCGGCGCTCACCGATGCCAGGCGAGCCCTGGAGCGGGTGGACGCGGCCATCGGGGACGTCACCGCAGCGGTCTCCGACGCGCAGGGCCTCGTCAACGAGGTCCAGGGCGGCCTGGTCAAGTTCTCCGACACCCTGACCGGCGCCTACGTCTCCGGCACGGCGAACCTCACGGGCGCCACCACCCGCCTCAACGAGAGCGTCGGGCAGGTCGCGGTCGGCGCCGACGCGGCCCGGTCGGCTCTCAGCACAGCTCAGCGTGATGTGCAGGCGGTGATCATCGCAAATCAGGCGCTACTCGCCACCATGCGTCCTCTCGTCGCCGCCACCCCTGACGGGCTGCCGCTCAAGAACCAGCTGAACCAGGTGATCGGCGCGCTCGAAGCGCAGACGGTCCGCGATCAGGAGCTCCTGGCGACCCTGGAGGCCGCGCAGGCTGGTGTGTCCACGGTGGCCGATCAGACGGCCGCCGCGTCGGAGGCCATGGCCGCCGCCCAGCGTTCCTCCGGCGCGCTGCAGAGTGTGTTGTCGGGGACCTTCCCGGGGCTCAACCAGTCCATGTCGTCGCTGTCCGCGACCGTCGGGGCGTTCTCCTCGGCGCTCGATTCGCAGCGTGTGCTCGTGGGCGAGGCCGTTGGCATGCTCACCGAACTGGAATCGGTCATGGATGAGACCGGCTCCGCAGTGTCGTCGCTGGACGGGAACCTCGCGGACGTGCAATCGGATCTCATCGCCCTGCAGACCGACCTCAGTGCGATCAGTGCCACGGACCTCCTCAACCAGGTGAGCACACTGACCTCGCTCGACCCGGACACGATCGCCGAATTCATGGCGGGGCCCGTGGTGGTCCACGAGAACGACCTGTTCCCGGTGCCGGCCTACGGCTCGTCGATGGCGCCCCTGTTCACCAACCTGTCGCTGTGGATCGCCGGGTTCGTGTTGATGGTGCTGTTCAAGCTCGAGGTCGACGACGAGGATGTCGAGGGCCTGACGGTGCGGCAGGCGTACTTCGGGCGCTGGCTGCTGTTCGCGGTGATGAACGTCATCCAGGCGCTGCTGGTGAGCATCGGCAATGTGGTGATCGGCGTCCAGACGGTCAACCCCGTCGTGTTCGTCGCCACGGCGGTGTTCATCGGCCTCGTCTACATGTCCATCATCTATGCGCTCTCGGTGTCCTTCGGCTACATCGGTAAGGGCATAGCCGTGTTGCTGGTGATCATGCAGATTCCCGGCGCCTCGGGAATCTATCCGATCGAGATGATGCCGGACTTCTTCCGGGCGTTGTTCCCGTTCTTCCCGTTCACGTACGGGATCGACGCGCTGCGCGAGACCATCGGCGGCTTTTACGGCTTGCACTACCTCCGGTGCATGGCCGTACTCGTACTCTTCGCCGCGCTGGCCTTCATCCTCGGGCTGTTCCTCCGCCAGCGGCTGGGCAACTTCGCTCGATTGTTCAACAGCAAGTTGGCCGATACCGGTCTGTTCCTGAGCGAGGACGTGCAGATCCTCGGCTCCCGTCACAGGCTCACCCAGTTGGTGCAGGCCCTGACCGATCGGGACAAGTTCCGGGAGGACAACGCCCGCAAGCGTCGTTGGCTGGACACCAACCACAAGGCCGCGCAGCGCGCCGCACTGTTCGCCGGCGTGATCGGGTCCGTGGTTCTCTTCGTGATCGGGTCCGTCTTCCCCGATGAGAAGGCCACAGTCCTCGGGCTGTGGGGGCTCCTGTGCCTTCTCGTTATGGGTTCGATCGTGGTGGTCGAGTACATCAACCAGAACGTCCTGTACGGCGCAGAGGTCAGCGATCTTCCAGACGATGCGTTGAAGCGAGCTCTGGCACAGGAAGATATCGCGATCAGGTCGGACGCCCGACTCGACCAGCTTGAGAAGCAGGGACAGAACGCGTGAACAACATCATCACCCTGATCCGTCATGACTTCCGTCAGGCCACCAGCAACGTGGTCGCGGCGGTGGTGCTCGTCGGCGTCATACTGATCCCCTCCTTCTTCGCGTGGTTCAACGTGTTGTCGAGCTGGGACCCGTTCGACAACGTCAACAACCTCGAGGTCGCGGTCGCCAGCGCCGACGAGGGTTTCGAGAGCGACCTGTTCCCGATGCGCGTGAACGTGGGCGACCAGGTGGTCTCGCAGCTGCGCGCCAACAGCGACATCGACTGGCAGTTCGTCTCGGAGGAAGAAGCGATCGAGGGCACCAAGTCCGAGGAGTACTACGCAGCGATCGTGCTGCCGAAGGACTTCAGCCAGAAGATGCTGACCTTCATCGCCCCCGGCGCCTCGCCGGTGGAGATCGACCTCTACGTCAACGAGAAGAAGAACGCACTCTCCTCGCTGATCACCGGCGAGGCCGCGACGGAGGTATCGACGCAGATCAACACCAGCTTTACCAAGACCCTCAACGAGGTCGGCCTGGCGCTGGTGTCGTCATTGGCCACCTATCTCGAGGGCTCCGAGACGCAGCAGACTCTGGACCGGCTGCAGGCTTCGGTGGGCGGGATCTCCACCCAGCTGAATTCGGCAGCCGGCACTGCCGACATCTTCGCAGTGGTGCTCTCGTCTGCCGACAGTCTGCTCTCCAGCGCCGGTTCGCTCGCCACCGCATCGTCCGATGCCGTGCGGGACACCTCCGGAGCGATCGGACAGGGTGCCGGTGCCGTCACCTCCGCCCGGGACGTCCTCGCATCGACGTCCGAGCGACTCTCGCAGGCCTTCAGCGCCAGCGCCGGAAGCTTCGAGGCTCTTCGTGCCGAGGTCGACCGGATCTTGGGCAACTCGCCGTCGCCGCAGTCCGTGGCGACGCTGTCGCAGGCCTCCTGGATAGTCGGGCAGCAGGCCGAGTCGTACGCCCAGCTTCGTGATCGGTTGCGGGACCAGGCATCGGCGGCAGGTCTGGACCCTGTGACCCGGGACGCTGTGAATCTTCTCGCCGATCGAGTCGCTGGCATCGTCGACCGTCAGGAGGCTCTCGAGCAGCGCCTCGACGCGGCGGCGGCCGGTCCCCAGTCGACGGGTGACGTTGCCGCGGCGCGCAGCGCAATCCTGCGGGACGTGGATGCCGTACAGGCAGCGATCGTCGGGGCGCGGGACCAGTACACCAACAGCCTGCGGCCGAAGCTCGACCGACTCGCAGGCGACCTCTCCAGAGTGGAGGGGAACTTCGCGGGTATCGGTCAGGATCTGCGAGCAGCGGAGCAGTCGCTGTCCGCCGGGGCGGGTTCGCTGAGTGCCGGCCTCTCCGACGCGGAGACCGCGGTCCGGCTGCTCGCGAGCGATCTCCGTGGGACCTCGGATATCTTTGCCGATCTCGAGGCGGCCCTCGCGCGTGCCGAGAACACCGGTGACCTCAGCAAGGTGACCGAGATCATCGGCTCGAACCCGGCGACGTTCGCCTCCCAGCTCGCCTCTCCGGTGAACCTCAAGGAAATCCCGGTGTTCAAGGTCGACAACTTCGGTTCGCAGATGGCGCCGCTGTACACGGTCCTCGGGCTCTGGGTGGGTTCGCTGCTGCTCGCGGTGCTCATCCGCACCGAGGTCTCGCGCGAGTCGCTTCCACCGCTCGATAAGCCGCTCAAGCCGTGGCAGGAGTATTTCGGCCACTACGCGATCTTCGGCGGGATGGCTCTTCTGCAGAGCACGATCCTCTTCGTGGGCCTCATCGGCTTCGTCGGGGTTCGTCCGGCGCACCCGTTCCTGTTGATCCTCGCCGGGTGGGTGATGTCGTTCGTCTTCTCGCTCATCACGTACACGCTTGTGCTTGCATTTGGCGAGGCGGGTAAGGCAATAGGGGTGCTCCTGCTGGTCGTGCAGATCTCCGCGGGTGGGGGTGCGTATCCGTTGGCGGTCCTGCCGGAGTGGTTCCAGAACATCAGCCCGTTCGTCCCGGTCTCCCATGCCACGACAGCGGTGCGCGCGGCTATCGCGGGAATTTACGATGCCGACTACTGGAAGGCGCTAGGCTTCCTGTTGCTGTTCACTCTGCCGGTCCTGCTGATCGGTTTGGTCTTGCGCCTGGCGGTGAAGAATTTCAACGATGATCTGAATTCGTCGTTGGAGGGGACCAAGCTCCTGAGCGTGTGAGCGCTCAGCACCCGACTACTGCTTCAGGAGATCAGCCACCTCATCAGAGATGGCTACTGCACGGTTAAAGATGGTTCGGTAATTGAGTGAGCGTAGATCATAACGAGAGCCTGGTGTGGTCGAGGAAGCCGTGACACACGG